>CAXGZT010000110.1:0-8304 GCA_964014335.1 uncultured Campylobacterales bacterium
ATCAATGTGGGTCTCGTGGGCTCGGAGATGTGTATAAGAGACAGTCGTTCTCCATGCTGCAGTCACCGCCCAGATCGAGAAGCGTCTTGACACAGGAGTCTCTGCCTGCAGAAGCCGCATACATCAGAGGCGTTGTCCCCTCTTCGTTGATATCATTGACGTCGGCGCCTTCGCCGATCACACTTTCGATGATCTCGGTGTTATCCGCATAACAGGCATTAAACAGCACGCCGTTAAAATCATCATTAACGGCATACAGGTCGACCTCGGCGTCGAGCAGACGTTTGACCATGGTGAGATTGCCTTCAAGGGCGGCTTGAAGCAAGGGAGTATTACCGTTAAAGCCCCTGGACTCCAGATCATTGATATCGAACCCGTGAGCGCTCAACCATTTAAGATAATATTCGGCCATCGCCTTCTCCTTCTATACACTCATCCACTCTTCGTGGGTATGCCCTTTTTTTACCTCGTTGGCTGCTGCGTCAACGGCAGCGATACAGGCATCATAATCTACTTCGTCCACGATCTCGCCTACGATCTCCTTATAGGTTAGCAGACCGTCCCTGTCGATGACGAAGACCGCTCTTGCCAGTCTGTTCTTGAGTTTTCCCTCAGAGATCAACACTCCATACTTCTTGGCAAAGTTCTTGTCTGTATCGACAACGAGTTCGGCATCGGAGATACCCTCTTTTTGCGCAAACTCCCTGACAAAATCCAGATCATCCGTCGTGACCATGACCGCAGAGAGCTTTTTGAATGTCGCCACCAGATCATTAAACTTTTTTGCGCCCAAAGAGCAGACCTCTGTCTTCAATGAAGGAATAGCGATCAGCAGCTGTGCCGTCGGTGCGATCATTCCGATTACATTCTTACTCCCGTCAAGTTTCGTTACCCTTGCTGCCGGCGCCTCTGCCCCGACCTTAAGGTCCTTCCCTAAAAGTTCCGTCGGTGTCCCGTGTACTGTAATTTGCATAATCACCTCATCTCTTATTTTTCAATCTGTATGCATATGACATTCTATAACTCTGCCGACTTATGGTTAAACTTTAATCATTTTTTGCGTTTTATATAGACTGATTTTAAATATAATATGAATAGATAGGATTTTTAACATGTATGAAACAGTAAATATACCCGACAACGAAGAGTGCAAGACCTGTGCACTTACCTTTGCATATCATGAAATAGCACTACTTTATGAAATCGCCGTTATGCTCTCAAGTACCTCCGAGGTCACCGAGACGATCGAACAGGCTATGAGGCTTCTCAAACGCAACTCCTACCTTGAGCGCTGTACCCTTTTTATGTTGAATGAGGACGCAACGGCCTTGGAGTTGTATGCCTCCATAGACCTCACCGCTCAGCAACGCCGTATGGCGACTTACAAGCTAGGCGAAGGCGCAACGGGTCTGGCGGCTCAAAGTGCCGAACCCGTTGTCATCGAGAACATCCACAACAACATCAACTACCTTAACAAGATCGGTATGCTCAATACCAAATCCATCTCCTACGTCGCCGTTCCTATCCTGCAGGATGACGGTGTCATCGGCGTCATATCGGCCAATATCGAAGAGAAGTCCGTCTTGAACTTTGACGACATTGTGCGTATGCTGACTATTGTGGGCTCACTCTTTGGCGGGACCCTGGCCACACTGAGAAAGTTCACCAAAGAGAAAGAGGAACTCGCAGAGCTTAAGACCTACTATAAGGAGCAGTCGCTTAGTGAGTACAAGTTTGAAAACATAATCGGAAGAAGCACCAAGATGCGGCAGATCTTCAGCATGCTCGAGACCGTCGCACCCTCTGATGCGACCATCCTGGTGCGCGGCGAGACCGGTACGGGTAAAGAACTGATCGCCACTGCCGTACACAACCTTTCCAACCGTAAGAACGGTCCCTTGATCAAACTCAACTGTGCCGCCATCAGTGAGACGCTTTTGGAGAGTGAACTCTTTGGACATGAGAAAGGCGCGTTTACGGATGCCAAAGAGATGCGAAAGGGACGTTTCGAACTTGCCGACGGAGGGACACTCTTCCTGGATGAGATCGGCGATATCTCCCCCTCGCTTCAGGTCAAACTTCTTCGTATCTTGCAAGAGCAGGCCTTTGAGCGCGTGGGGGGAACAAAAACCGTCAAAACGAATGTGAGACTTGTCGCAGCGACAAACAGGAACCTGGAGAAGATGGTTAAAGAGGGAGAGTTTAGAGAAGACCTCTACTACCGCCTTAATGTAATACCCGTCAATCTGCCTCCGCTTCGCGAGCGTTTTGAAGATGTGAAACTGCTCATGGAACATTATCTCCAAAAGTTCATGAAAGAGCACAGAAAGAAGATGCACTTTTCAAAAGCAGCGCTGGAGATACTGCTGGACTACCCATGGCCGGGGAATATACGCGAGCTTCAGAACACTATGGAGCGTGTGGTACTTATCTGTCCTGAGGGCGAACTCCAGCCGGAGATGCTGAACCACGTCCTGCCTTTTAACTACCAAAAAACATATGCGAAAGAAGAACCGGCACCCCCTCCCGTTCAAGAGCAGACCGAGAATGTGACAGTTGCAAGCACCCCTATGCTCACCAAGTCAAGTCTGCAGGAGATGGAAAAGGAGTCTATCATCCAGGCCCTGATCGATAACCGCGGAATACAGACAAAGGCAGCTGCCCAACTGGGGATGAGTGCGCGTCAGATCGGGTATAAGATACGAAAATACAATATTGACCTCTAAGGGGCACTAGAGCATATCTTGCATGAGTTACAGAAACACTATGTGAAAGAGAGAGCATGGAGATGTTCTATTATTCAAAAACTTCGATTGCATTGGAGTATATTCTTTATGATATCGAAGCCCGCTTCGATATGAGAGGGTAGACTATTCCTCGTCACCGCGCGAGACTATCTTAGCAACGACCTCATCCGGTAATCTCTTTACCTGAGGCTCTATAAACCATACATCCCCGTTGGTAAGGTTTACATTACCGCCCCACTTCTCCTCACTGTCGAATTCCAGATCGACTATTATCTCTTCCATATCCCGTTTTGCTATGTAGAAGAGTGTCTTACCCTCATCATTTACGCGTAACATTACCTTTGCCATTGTTTATCCTTTATATTAAATTGACTTGGAAATCATCCAAGGTGTAGCATTTTTTTAATCTTATACCAGATGTTATTGACAACGGCATTGGAAAAGCTCACCGCCAAGAGATCAGCACTGAGCGGCAGGACATATGAGGCTGCATTGAGATAGCCGCTGCTCTTATCGGGGTAGTCTTCTCTGTAGTGTACGCCTCTGCTCTCTTTGCGTTCAAGAGCAGATACGGCCATAGCCTCGGCGATCAAGAGTGCATTTTTGAACTCCAGAATAGAGGCAAGTTCTACATTATTGTTCAGCTCTTTGTTGACGCAATGCAGTCCGTACTGAAGTCCCATCAGATAGTGTATGTATTCCAGGGCTGAAGAGAGCGAGGCCCTCTTCCTAAAGACTCCCGCATTCTTGAAGAGACTCTCTCCCAGGTTCTTGCGCAGGGCATTGATATTAAACCTGCTCTCGCCTTCAAGTATGACCTCTATACGCCGCCACTCTTTTTCAACGTAGGCGTAGTCGATAGGTTGAAAATCCCTTTTCAAAGCCATCCTTGCCGCTTCTTTTCCGGCTAGACGCCCGAAATAGGCCCCTTCAAGGAGGGAGTTCCCGCCCAGACGATTGGCGCCATGCACACCGGTAACCGCACATTCGCCGCAGGCAAAGACAGCAGGCATATCCGTAGATGTATCCTCACGTGTCCAGATACCGCCTATCGTGTAATGTGCGGATGGCTCTATCTCCAGGAGTTCCGTAACGATGTCCACTCCTGCTGCACTCAAAGCCACCTTTCTGGTCGAAGGGAGCCTTGTGTTGATAAGCTCTTCACCCAGATGGCGCATATCGAGATAGACCTTGTGCCCTTTTTTGATATGCTCCAGGATCTCTCTGCAGAGTTTGTCACGCGTAAGGAGTTCATCCGTAAAACGTGTACCCTTCTCGTCTACGAGATAGGCACCCTCGCCTCTTGCCGCCTCAGAGATCAGCGTTCCGTTATGGGCCAGTGTCGTCGGATGGAACTGAACAAACTCCATATTGCTAAGACGCATATCGGCCCGCATCGCTGCAGCGATGACGTCGCCCGAACTCTCCTGGGAGTTGGTGCTGTGTCCTCTGAAGATACCGGCGTATCCGCCGCCGGCGAGGACAAGCGACTTGCAGGCCAGGGCGATGACCTGAGAGTTTTGCCGTCGCAAGACCGTCACACCCGAGAGCCTATCTTTATATTTGGTGATATTAAGGAACTTGTGATTGGCCAGGATGTGAACGCCCTCGTCCCTGCACTTCAACAGCAGGGTCTGTACAATGGACGCTCCCGTCCTGTCCGCAATATAACAGGTACGCTCTACCTTCGCCCCTCCGAAGGGGCGCTGTTGTATATTTCCCTCTTCGTCTTCGTCAAAGCCCACTCCCATCTCTCTTAACTCGTTTATGATACGGGGTGCTTCATGACACATTTTTTTGATGTTGCTCTCATGAGAAAGCCCGTCGGAGCCTTCTATCGTATCATTGATATGATCCTGCACAGAGTCATAGGCTCCCATATTGATAACCGCATTGATACCGCCTGACGCGACAGCCGAATTGGAACGAAAAGGGTTTCCCTTGCTCAATACGGCGACGCTGAAGCCTGCTCTCCTGGCGTATAGGGCCGCATAGAGCCCGGAGATACCTGAGCCGACGACGACAACGTCATACAGCATGCTTGACCCCAAAAAGCCCGTCTATAGCCTCTTTTGAAGTATTAGGGGCATAGGCCAGAAGCAGATTGTCTTCGACATGCAGGGGGTCGACTGCTCCAAAAAGTGCAGAGACGACATTACCCATGCGGGCAAACTGCAGTGCCGTTGCCACGTCCGTCAGCTCCTGCGTACCCAAAGCCTTGGAGATATTGAGATCAAATCTGCCCTTGAAAAGTTTCATCTGTAGGAGCGAGGATGAAGCGACCATCTTCAGACCGTATCCGTGAAGCACCTGCATCAAGGTATAATATTTGCCGTCGGGGCCCAGCTGGTTGGAGTAGGTATAGGCCTGTGTCTTGGCGATGTTGTACGGGGACTGCACATATTTGAAATGGTGCCCTTTCCCTCCGACTTCTACCGCGATCTCGACCATCTCTTTGAGACTGATATACTCCGTATGACCCTCCTCATACAAAAATGCGTTCCAGGATGCTATCCCGTAATGCCTGATCTTTCCCTCTTCGACGAGTTTCTCAAAGAGCTCAAAGGCCTTTTTTATCTTTTTTCTAAAGAGTTTTCTATCCACATATCCCAACTGTGTCTCCGGGTTATGCAGGTAGACCACGTCCAGGGTCTTTAAATTAAGGTTATGCAGAGACTTCAGTACACTCCATCGCAGATAATCCGGCGTCATACAGTGCTGATCGATGATAATATCTTCTTTTTCGGCAAGATTGTTATCGATCACGTTCTTCTCTATCCACTCATAAGGGTTTTCGGGGAAGGGAAACTCCAGAGGCAGAAATCCCGCCTTGGAGGTGATAAAGAGCTGATCTCTGCTCACCCTGCCCTCGGCTATGAGTTCGCTGATTGCTTCACCGATCTCCTTCTCGCTGACCTGATAGCGGTAATTAATGGCAGTATCGATATGGTTGATACCATTAAGTATCGCTGTCTTGATAGAGTCTTTATAGTTGACGATATAGTTCTCTTCTCTGTAGGGCTCTTTTCTGAAAGTACCCAGACCTAGGGAAGAGACAAAGGCCTCACCGTCGAAACGGTAGAAGTCTCTGCTGTAGTTTTTAAACTGTTTCAGGTAGGAAAAGGTGCCCTCTTTTGTCGCGTAATTCATTATGTCACGATGACTTTCAAAGGTGCTTTGAGTTTGAAGGCCAGCATGTCCTGGATACCCGCCAGCGTCGTCGTCGTGTTCATCGAACAGCTCATACACTCGCCCTGATACTTGATAAGGACCTCAAACTCTCCCTTCTCTTCTTTGATATCGATAAGCTCTACATCCCCGCCGTCAGCCTTGAGCGTAGGACGGATATACTGCTCAAGTATGGACTCAACAGCCTTGATACGCTGTACAAGCCCCATGGAGACAAAGGTACCGTCACCCTTGGCCTCGATGATCTTGCGTGATTTCTCTTCCGCCTCCAGCTCTTCTTTTGCTTCGGCAAGCAGATCGACGATATATACGTCTTTCTTCTCGTGTCCCCCCTCTTTTATACAGGACTTGCAGAAACCGCCGGCCTTGGTGTAGTCCGTTATCTCTTCGACACTGCTCAGCTTGTTGAGTTTGATGACCTCTTTGACCGTCTCCTGCGTCACACGGGCACATTCACAGAGGATAAACTCCGTCTCAAAGCTCTCCATATCCACACCCTTGTACATCGAGGCCGCTTTTTTGATAACATCATAGGCCATTACCGAACAGTGCATCTTCTGCCCCGGAACGGCAGGGATATCCGGTTCGTCGCGAAGCGCTTTCTCCACGTCGATATTGGTGATCTTGAGCGCATCATCCACCGTCTTGTCCATACAGAGTTCAGCCATCATATCCGAAGAGGCGATAGCCGTACCGCAGCCGAAACTCTTGAACTTGCTGCTTTTGATCATATCGGTCGCCGGATCGATCAGCCAATAAAGACGTACCGCGTCGCCGCAGCTCTCTGCACCGAAATCTGCGATGATCAGTCTGTCATCACCCGCTTCAGCCTCGGTGATCTCGCCCATGTTTACAGGGGCATCCATTCTTTTTTGTACCTCTTGTGAATACTCTTCCCAGAGTGCTCCACCGATCAAATCATCTCTTGCCATCGTATTATCCTTGTTTTGACTTCTTGTTTTGAAGTTTGCAATTCTTGTTCTTGTAGTCTCAGTCAGGAGAATGACATTTTTGTCAAATTTGCCTCTGCTGAACAAAATTGTCTTGAAAAAGAAGAAAAACCTATCTTCTAGAACAGGGCTTGCATATCTCTGTACAACTTGAGAAAAAAGGATTCCCCATGTTTTTATCAACCGCCGTCTTTGAGACTGCCTGTCTTGACGACCGTATCACCGAGTCCACACAGCCGCAGGTCAGCCGATGAAGACCTTTATCAAGACGATCGAGATATGGGAGCCTGACAGGGAAAAGACGCAACTCACTCTCGTGAACGGGATCTACGGACCCTTTAAAGAGTTTGAGGCCTACAGTAAACAGATGCATTTTTCGTATAACGAGGGACTCCCCGGTCAGGCATGGGCCGAGCAGCGTCCTATCATCCTGACAGAGCTTGAGGGCTCGGACTTCAGACGCACGGATATGGCGAGCAAGATCGGTATTACGACGGCAATCGCCATGCCCATCTTTGCAGGGGAGTATCTGCATGCCGTCGTCCTCTTCCTCTGCGGTGACAAGGAGGAGCATGCCGGAGCGATAGAGCTCTGGGCGAAAGAGCCCGAGAAGCGGACAGAGATGGGTCTGGTAGAGGGTTACTACGGGAGCATGGATGATTTTGCCTGGGTCTCAAAAAATGTGAAGATCATGCGCGGCCACGGGCTTCCGGGAAAGACCTGGCAGTCCAAGATGCCCTATATTATCAGCGATCTTGGCAACTCGGCTACCTTCCTGCGCGCACGAAAGGCTGCCAAAGAAGGTATCACGACCGCCCTGGCCCTGCCCGCATGGATGAACGAGGAAGACGGTTACGTCATGGCCTTTCTTTCGGCAAAAAGCACACCCATCGCCCACCGTTTTGAGATCTGGATACCCGACGAGACGGGAGAGGCGCTGATCTTCAGAGACGGCTACTGCGACAGGGGAAACAGGCTTGATGAGATCTACGCCCTCACCCGCCTGAAAAAAGAGGATTCTCTCGCCGGCCGGGTTTGGAAGACGGGCTACCCTATCCTCGGCGACACGATAGAGCCAAAAGAGGGGGAGATAGACTTCAAGGCCCTGCTGGCGATGCCTGTCCTGCAAAACGGCTTCTGTGTCTCGGTCGTGATGTTTTACTTCTAGATCGTCACAGATATATGCCAAGTCCTTTATATGGACTTATCCGAACAACATCTACCTATAAGTCCGGGATTTACTGCTTAATAGAACAGCTCTCTTATACACAAAGCCATGATCCCAGTACTTATCACATAAAATCATATGTTCTAATAAGCTTTGATTTAAGCCTTAGTTGTATAAAATGTGCATGAATAAAGAGTTATGTACAAATCAATTAGACGATGATAAAAAGGGTAGTTGATGGAAAATAGCA
>CAXGZT010000111.1:0-8256 GCA_964014335.1 uncultured Campylobacterales bacterium
GCTTGGAATTGGCCTTGTGTTGCGACTACCGCTTAGCTACGGAGAACAGCAAAACGAAGATAGGTCTTCCCGAGGTGAACCTAGGCGTGCTTCCCGGGTTTGGCGGAACCCAGAGACTGAAGCGTCTGACAGGTCTCTCCAAGGCTTTGGAACTGATCTTGGGCGGAAAGATCCTAAACGGAAAAAAAGCAGAAAAGCTGGGGCTTGTAGATGCTTGTGTCCCCAGGGGGTATCTTGAGTTTAAAGAAAAAGCCTTTATAGAGACAATCTTAAATCATCCAAAGAAGATCTTGGAAAAACGTAAAAGGGGAAACTTTCTGGACAGGTACTTGCCTTTTGTGGTCTTCTTTTATGCCCGTAAAAACATGATGGCCAAAACGAGAGGGAAGTTCCCTGCGGCTTTATCGATTCTGGAACTCTTTGAAAAGACACAGGACCGAGAGGTCCAAGAGGGTTTGGAACATGAGGCCAGAGCCTTCTCTAAGCTTGCCGTTACAGATATAAGCAAAAACCTTATTGGACTTTTTTACAGTTCTGAGGCACTCAAAAAAGAAGCCGGGGTCAAGCAAAAGGTAAATCCGATACCCATCAATATGATAAGTGTGATCGGTGCCGGAGTGATGGGTTCGGGCATAGTCTTTCAATTTTCAAAACTGAATAGGCTAGTGCGCATGAAACTGCGCCGATATGAACAAGCCGCTTCTGCGATGAAGGCCATATCCAAGGTATATGAGGGTCTTATCAAGCGTCATCGTCTGAGCAAGCACGAGGCAGATATGAAAATGGCCCATATCTCTTATACGACGGAGTTTGATGGCTTTGAACAGTGCGAGCTTGCCCTTGAAGCGATCGTAGAAAATACGGAAGCCAAGCAAGAACTGTATGAACGGCTTGAAGAGATCATGGATGACAAAGCGATTATCGCTTCAAATACCTCCTCCCTTTCCATAGGGATGCTGAGTGAGAAGATGAGACATCCTGAGCGTTTTGTAGGCATGCATTTTTTCAACCCCGTACCGAGAATGCCTCTGGTTGAAATCATCCCGGGCAAAAAGACATCGGATAAAACCGTTGCCACGGTAGTGAGTTTGGCCAAAGAAGCAGGTAAGACGCCAATAGTCGTCGGAGACTGTGCAGGGTTTTTAGTGAACCGGATCTTGCTTCCGTATATGAATGAAGCGCTAAGAGTATTTGAAGAAGGCGACGATTTTGAACGTATAGACGCCTTGATTTTGGACTTCGGTATGCCTATGGGTCCCTTCGTTTTAGCGGATGAGGTAGGACTCGATATCGGCTACAAGGTGGCAAAGGTCCTGGAAGATGCCTATGGTGAGAGAATGAGTGTCGCTTCCATACTGGAGAGAGTCTACCAGCAAATGCAACTTCTTGGTAAGAAGTCAGGCAAGGGCTTTTACATACATACGGCTAAACAACGCGTGGCCAACGATAGCGTTAAAAATCTGGTGTTTTCAAAACGTCAGTTTGATGAACAAGAGATTCTGGACAGAACCATACTCATTATGGTCAATGAAGCGGCTATGTGTCTGCAAGAGGGTATTGTGGAAAATGCCCAATATCTCGATATGGCCATGATAATGGGTACGGGTTTTCCTCCGTTCCGGGGGGGACTGCTCAAATATGCGGATTCAATAGGAATCGAAAGTATTGTTATTACGCTTCAATCTTTGGCCAAGCATCATGGGGTCCGTTTTGAACCGGCGAAACTCTTGCTTGATATGGCAAGGGATAAAAAAACTTTTTATTAAAAGAGTTAAAGGATAAGAGATGGAATATCTAGTCATTGCTTTATCGCTTGTTCTGCTTGGTCTGTGGTTTTTGGGAACAAGAGCGGTATACTGGGCCGGACTTTTAGCTGTAATCATCTTTTTGGCCTACAAACCGGGATTTCTGTTTTGGTTGATCTATATTCCGATCAATGTGATTTTGCTGATTCCTGAGATACGAATAAAACTTATTACTCGTCATCTGGTCGCCCTTATCAATAAACTTCATCTGATGCCTCGCATCTCCGAAACGGAAAAGACAGCCCTGCGTGCAGGAACGGTTTGGATCGACGGGGAGTTCTTTAGCGGAAAGCCTGACTTTAATGCAATTTTTAAAGAGAGCTATCCTTCTTTATCATCAGAAGAGAAGGCGTTTCTCGATTCCAAGGTCAATATCGTGTGTGAGATGACAGACGACTGGAAGGTATTTCAGGAGCGCGATCTTCCTAAGGAGGTGTGGCAGTATTTAAAAGATGAGAAGTTTTTTGGCATGATCATACCGAAGTCATACGGAGGATTGGGGTTCTCAGCCTTGGGCCATAGTGCCGTGATTCAAAAAATGGCCTCGCGTTCCCAGGTCCTGGCCATAACAACGATGGTACCGAACTCTTTGGGACCTGCTGAGCTTCTGATGCATTATGGGACAAATGCCCAAAAAGAGTATTATCTTCCGCGTCTTGCCGATGGAAGGGATGTCCCCTGTTTTGCCCTTACCGAGCCGCTTGCAGGCTCGGATGCAACTTCGATAAGCTCTTATGGAGAGCTTTACGAAGATGAAGGTGGAGAGATCAGGATAAGACTTCAGTTTGATAAACGTTACATCACCCTAGGTGCGATTGCCACGGTAATCGGACTGGCCTTTACGCTCAGAGACCCTGATAATCTCTTAGGCAGAGGAGAAGAGCTCGGAATCACCTGCGCGCTTGTAAAATCCTCAAGCAAAGGGGTGAAACAGGGCCGCAGGCACGACCCCTTAGGCGTTCCTTTTATAAACTCTCCTATCAACGGCAAAGACGTCATTATCGGCATTGATGATATCATCGGCGGGGAAAAAGGTATAGGCCGGGGATGGATGATGTTGATGGAGTCCCTGGCGGTGGGCAGAGGAATATCTCTGCCGTCGACAAGTACAGGCGGAGCAAAAATGGGTGCTCGTGTCGCAGGTGCTTATGCACAGGTACGTGAGCAATTTGGCATCTCTATCGCAAAATTTGAAGGGATTGAAACAGAACTCGCCAAAATAGCCGGGTTCACCTATATGATGGATGCTTCTAGAAAGTTTACTATCGGGGCCATTGATGAAGGCAAAAAACCTGCTGTCATCAATGCCGTGATGAAGTACCATTCAACCGAAAAGTATAGGGAGATCGTGAACAATTCCATGGATATTCTGGGCGGTGCTGCCATCTCTTTGGGCGAGAGAAATCTTATCGCCCATGCTTATTTCGGCGCACCAGTAGCGATTACGGTGGAGGGCGCAAATATTATGACGCGTACCCTTATCCAGTTCGGTCAAGGCGTAATACGGTGCCACCCTTACGCCTATAAGGAGATCGCAGCCTTGGAAGACGGCAATCTCCAGGCCTTTGATGAGAACTTTTTTAAGCATGTAGGCTTTACCTTGAGAAATATGGTACGTATGACACTCTTGAGTCTGACTCGCGGTTATCTGCACTTCTCTGCACGCTCCCCCTTGATTAAAAAATATGAGAGAAAGCTTGTCTGGAGTTCTGCGACTTTTGCCTTTATGACCGACTTTGTTATGGGATATTATGGAGGCAGTCTAAAGCAAAAGGAGAAAATAACAGCACGTTTTGGAGATGTCTTGTCATGGATGTATCTTTTGTCTGCAACACTGCGACGGTATGAAGCAGAGGGTGAAAAGAGGGAAGATAGAATTTACATCCAATGGATGGGAGATTATGCTCTGCATAAAATACAAAATGCCTTTGAGGAGATTAGTGATAACATAGACGGTTCGGTAATAGGAGTAATTTTTGCCTATCCGATCGGCTTTTATATGCGCCTAAACTCTCTTGCAAAAGCACCGAATGACAGATATTCAAAAGAGCTGGCCGAAAAAGTCACAATGGATACGAATGATAGAGAACGGCTAACAGAAGGGATCTATCTGCCTCAGGATGAAAAAGAAGCCCTCGGCCATTTGGAGCATGCGTTTAAACTCTCCCTCAAAGCAGATGCTATTGTGCATAAGGTTAAAGCAGAGGTCAAGTCCGGGAGGCTTCAAAAAGGTTCATCACGTCTGTATGACGATGCCTTGGAAGCCGGTATTATTGATGAAGATGAGTATGCTCTTATAGGGGATGCTTCAAAAGCTAAGGAAGAGGCGATCAGGGTGGATGAGTTCGGCATGAAAGATTATATGCAGCAAAAACAAGGTTTATAATGAGTAATATTCTCTATAGTTCAAGCAACTATATCATACGGATGGCTGAGTCTATACTCGATACAAATATACATCTACACGGAGAAAAGAATCTTCTTCATGACTCCCCGACTCTTTTTGTTGCAAACCATTTTACCCGTTTTGAGACCTTTGTTATGCCCTATATCATCTACTCTCACGATCAAATGGGAGTTCGCTCATTAGCAGACCATTCTATTTTCGTTGGATATTTCGGAAAATTTTTGAATAAGATCGGAACCCTTTCAACCAACCATGAACATAGAAACGAGATTATCCTGGGTGATTTGATGACGGGAAGGGAGAACTGGATCATATACCCGGAAGGGGCAATGGTCAAGAATAAAAAGATCACTAAAAACGGAGAGTTTAGTGTAGATTTTCTCGACGGCAAAGAGACTATGCACACCGGTGCGGCGGTTTTGGCAATGGAGGCCGAACTTTTAAAACAGGAATACAAAAAAGCGCAAAAAGAAGGGGATGTTATCAAGGTGCGTCAGATGCGTGAAAAATACTTTATTAAACCAAATGAATCTATAGCTTACAAAAACACCGTCGTTGTTCCCGTTAACATAACATATACACCTATACGGCCGGGTTTGAACCCTCTTATGAGCATAGGGCAGAAGTTTGTCGAGAAGATTGATGAGAGGATAAAAGAGGAGTTGGAGATTGAAGGGAATATTCTGCTTAATTCAGAAACCCATATTCGTTTTGACAAGCCTGTGGACATAGCCGAGTATCTGTATCACGCTGATAAAGAGATGAAGTGTCAGGACACAGAACTTCAGAATGTGTCGGATAAAGCCTTGATAGGGTATTGCCGACATGATTTAACAACGCTGTTCATGGACGGGGTATACAAAAACATATTGATTAACTTCGATCATATATTTGCCTTGGTCTTAGA
This sequence comes from uncultured Campylobacterales bacterium, assembly GCA_964014335.1. Classification (GTDB taxonomy): domain Bacteria; phylum Campylobacterota; class Campylobacteria; order Campylobacterales; family Sulfurimonadaceae. The sequence goes on from CAXGZT010000111.1 coordinate 5,120, forward strand.
ATATTATCAAAAAGAGTTTATCAGTACGGGCAGGTTGAAACAGGCTATTTTTTTGGCAGCAAGAGATGTCATTGAACTGAAGATATACCATGTCCATCATAGTATAACGGATGAACTTTATAAACTATTGACAGATGAGACAGATCCTTGGTTTGATAGCACTCTCTCCCTCGCCGTAGAGCAAAATGTTTTAGTGCATGTTGAAGAGGAGCTTTATAGGATAAACAAAACCGTTTTCGAAGATGAACATAACTTTCATAATATACGCGTAAAAAACACCTTGCGCGTTATTCTGCATGAGGTCTCTCTCTTCCCAGATGTGGGTAAAAGCGTACAAGACAATCTAAGTAAGAGTACACGCGAGATTAAAGAAGAGGTCTGTTATGTTATTTACAGGCGGGATCTAAATAGATATAAAACCGATTATAACCGTGCATATTCGGTCATCCTCTCCAAATCCAAGGCGATCGGGGCTCCTTTTATCCTGTATAATCCGAAGTTTACGACCGGAGTGGTCCTCTCACATGGTTATATGTCTTCTCCTTCGGAGATTAAAGAGTTGGCCTATTATCTTCATGAAAAAGGAATGAATGTATATGGGGTGAGGCTTAAAGGGCATGGAACAGTGAGTGAAGATCTGCGTGACAGCACGTGGGAAGAGTGGTATGACAGTTTCAGTCGTGGGTTTGCGGCTATGCGTCAGGTCAGTGAACAGCTCTTTGTCGCAGGATTCTCGACGGGCGGGCTGTTAGCTATTTTGGCAACGGCACGCAAGCTTAACAAGGTTGACGGCCTCGTTGTAATCAATGCGGCTTTAGAGCTTCAAGATATCCGCGTAAATTACATAGTGCCGACGCTGAATAAGTTAAATGACTTCCTCTCCCTGTTCAATGCCGGGCTGGAGTATGTAGAATCAGAACCGGAATTTCCACTTTTTAATTATAAACGAAATTATATAAAGTCGCTTGATCAGTTGCGTTTATTGATGCAAGAGTGCCGATCGGCACTGCCTTTGGTGACCGCACCGACGCTGGTACTTCAGGGAGACAATGACCCGGTCGTCAAACCTGAAAGTGCAGAGAAAATCTTAGATAAGATATCTTCTGATGACAAAAAACTCGCAAGGTTTGCGTTTTCTCGTCATGTGATTGTGCTGGGGGATGGAAACAAAAAAGTATTCGAGTCTGTTTATAGGTTTATTCACAGACATTTAAAAGAAAAACAGCACCATAAAACATAATCTTTTAAAGATAAGGTCACGGTACTTGTTTTCCTAAATGAGATCAAGAATAACCTGTATAAACCTGTTTTGTCTTCTTCGGCCTGAACCGGTTTCCCGGCAATGCGGTCAGTCTGAAACCTTTTTCCTGAAGATACGTTTTAAACGATACGTGTAATAGAAGAGTTCGAGAGCCGGAGGTAGTTTGGGACCTGATAAAATATCATCTTTATAAAGCGGAAAAACAAGGCCGATGAGTAAATGGCTTTTTTTAGGAGACTGTCCTCGAGCCTAACAGAAAAGAGCAGTTCCATCCAACGTATTCCTTTTTTCTTTGGTGGCAGTATAAACTACACAAATTTAATTCTTTTTAAAAAAAACTGATGTATATCAAGTAAAATTAATATTAAAATCTATACAATTGGGCATTCAATTTAGGAGAATATCAATGAAAAAAATTGTTGTATTACTTGCAATTCTAGGTCTTAGTTCAGTAGCAATGGCTGATCCATATGCAAAATGTGCCGGATGTCATGGTGCTCATGGTGAGAAAAAAGCTCTAGGTAAGAGTAAAATCATTGCAGAGATGAGCAAAGCTGATATCGTTGCTGCACTAAACGGGTACAAAGATGGCTCTTATGGCGGTCCAATGAAAGGTCTTATGAAAGGTCAAGTTGCTTCACTAAGCGATGCTGATATCACTGCTATTTCTGAAAAAATCGGTAAATAGTAAGATTTTAATAAACAGATCTATAAGGTCTGTTTATCTCCTCTTTTTTACATCAAAAACAGCCGTTTTCTATATTTTATCTATCCTGACTCTTTAGGAATTAATTGATAAGCACTTGAAAGATTCTTTTGTTCGTTTTCGAAGCTGCAAGAAGAGACCATTTTTGCCTCTTAGCTCCCTTGAGATAAAAATGGATCCTCTAGTGACTCCAATATCTTTTTTCCTCTAAGAGAAACATTCTCAAACTCCTGGAGCAAGCCTGAAGCCTCTTTCAAGTCTCTGGCTACACGTTCATCCACTATGCGAAGGTCAAATTGACAAAAGCTTCCTAGGGACTCTTCATCCATCTGAAAAATAGTGTCGAGTTCTTTGTAGAGGGAAACAATTTTTTCCATAAGGGCGAGACTCTGGTTACGGGCTTCTATAAATTCCGAAGAGTTTTGAATCTGTTCTTTCATCTCAGCCGGGTCTACCGAGACTATCTTATTCAAGATGCTTTTATACTCATCTAGCTGGGCATTGAAGTGTGTCGAGGCGACAAAGCTGTGAACCTTTGCTTTGAACTCTGAAAACTCTTCCGAGAAGGTTGTTTGCATTCTCTTTTAGCCTACTCTTCGCTTACCATTTTAGTGATGATATGACGCTGTAAGTCTTTATTCTTTATACCGATCTCCAGTGCTTCGGAATAGATACTCGATACTTTTTGCGTATTCTTTTCATAATCAAAGTGAGGAAAATGGTTTTTCCATGCTTCTGTAATCAGCTGTTTGGAGACCTGTTCTATAAGCCATGATTTAAAGAGTGCAAAGGTAGAAAAGAGTAATACGGTAAAGATGATGGATAAAATAATCAGTGCATGACAATCTATTTTTGCGAGATAGGAATGAAAAAGAGCAGAGGGAGGTGTTATGATGAAGAGAGCCAAGATGAAAAATACAAAATAAACACGGCCGAGACGGATGCGGAAACCTGTCATATTATATTCCAGGTTCATGCCTTCATTATAAATTTTGTTTGCATGCATCAGCTCCTGAAAGCGCATGGGTTGTTCGGATATTTTAAAGACGAAGGGAGTGATTTTTGAACGTGTAAATTTTTTAATCGGTTTTTTTAGTGCTGCAGTAAGACTCATGTCTTTTTCCATAAATTTAATTTGGTTTCTTGCAACTTAGATGACTTTGCAGTGCG
>CAXGZT010000112.1:0-8234 GCA_964014335.1 uncultured Campylobacterales bacterium
TATATATAGGGGCAAAACAGGGGTTAACTGAAATATTAACAAAGCTTGCTATAATTTCATAAAAAATTATAGAGAAACATCATGCCGAAAATTTGTTATAAAGTACCCCGCCTTTTACGTTTTTTATCTGTCTTTGTCTTAGCCATGACATCCTTACTGGTCGTTTTACATCTTGCTTTTTGGCTCGTATATGAAGATCCGGATGCACCGCTCTCCTCTTATGATTTTTGGCACGGGCTCTGGTTGGGCTCAAGGTTTGATTTGAGAATCGCACTTGTGATGATCTTGCCGATTTTCTTTTTAGGCTGGATCAAGTGGCTTAATCCTTTCTATTCACGATATACGAAGTATCTTTGGCTGAGTTATCTAACCCTTATGTTCAGTGTTATCGGTCTTTTCTATATCGTCGACTTTGGCCATTATGCCTATTTGGGCCTTCGTCTTGATGCAACGGCGCTACGTTTTGCAGAGAACCCTCTTATCTCCGCACAGATGGTCGTGGAGTCCTATCCTGTCGTCTGGATCACCTTGGCATATCTGGCATCTATTGCCCTTTTTGTCTTTTTGCTCAACCGTCTGTATGAAAGATGCAAGAAAGAGTCCACACCTGAATACAAGCTTTGGAAGTATGCCCTTATCGGTTTTGTCTCTTTGTTCATCGTTACTTTGGGAGTGATGAGCAAGTTTTCGCAATATCCCTTAAGATGGTCCGAGGCCGCCTTTAGCGGACACCCTTTTGCAGCGCAGTTTACCTATAACCCTGTGCACTACTTTTTTGATACCCTGAAAAACGGGGGTGTTATCTATAATAAAAAAGAGGTGCTTGAAAACTATGAACTGATGGCTGAGTTTCTGGGTGTTAAAGAAAAAGACAAAGAAAGCCTGAACTATCAAAGAGATGCCTTGCCTGCATTTGAGTGGGAGAAAAAACCCAATGTCGTTGTCGTGATAGTAGAATCCTTTGCCACCTACAAGACATCGGTGAGTAATAATATACTTGACCCTACACCGGAGTTTAAAAAACTTGCTGACGAGGGGTATTTTTTCAAGAACTTTTTTACACCCTCTACGGGGACGGCGCGTTCTATCTTTACGACGATAACGAGTATGCCTGATATTGAAAAACGCGGTACCTCAAGCCGCAATCCGCTTATTGTCAACCAGCATAGTATCGCCAATGATTTTGAGGGATATGAGAAGTCCTACTTTATCGGAGGTTCAGCCTCCTGGGGAAATATCCGCGGGATATTGACCAAAAATATTGATGGCCTTCAACTCTATGAAGAGGGTTCATACAGTTCACCCATAAATGATGTCTGGGGTATTTCGGATATTGACCTGTTCAGAGAGGCGAATGATGTCCTGAAAGAGACGAAAAAACCGTTTTTAGCCTTTATCCAGACATCCGGAAATCATAGACCCTACACCATACCTAACGAGACTTATGGATTTGAGACCGTTGAACTTGATGAAGAGAAAGTAAGACAAAACGGCTTCGAGTCCAATGAAGAGTATAATGCTTACCGTTTGATGGACTACTCTATAGGCCATTTTATCAAACTGGCCAAAGAAGCCGGTTATGCGAATGATACGGTATTTGTCTTCTGGGGTGATCATGGACTCAACGGCTCATGCGGACCGCACGCATCAAGGTGCGACAACTACTCTGAGCTTAACCTCGGATCTCACCGTGTCCCTTTTGTCTTGTGGGCACCGGGATATATCAAAGAACCGAAAGTTTTTGATACGCCTGCATCCGAAGTAGATGCCCTGGCGAGTATTGCAAGCTTTTCCGGTCAAAGATATAGGGCGACAACACTGGGTAGAGACCTTTTTGACCCGCAGTATGATGATAAGCGCTACTCCTTTACTGTTTTACACTCCAACCCTCTGCAGATAGGGCTTGTCAGTGACAAATACTGGTTTAAGATGTATGAAGACGGAACGGATGCTCACCTGTATGCGATCAACAGTGATACGCCGAGGGTTGACGTCTCCGAGTCTGACCTGCAGGAGAAAGAGAAGATGAAAAATTTGACGAAAGCCATGCATAAAACGGTGCAGTATATGCTTCATCATAATAAGCGCGAAAACCTCAAAGGGACGGAAAGAGCTCTATAGGCAGTTCTCCTCTTTGCGGAGAATAAAACTGTCGGTAATATTTCCGTCTATATCGATAAAGCTCGATTTTAAATAGGCTTTGTCTACCTCTAAAATAACAGATCCCATCTTCTCAAATGAAAAAGGCATGGCCGGGTGGTCCAGTTTGGCGCGGTCCAGTTTGGAAGAAGAACCCATCACCGTATAGACGGTTCCTCCATAGGGCGTCTTCTTCAGGTTCTTACAATAATCGTTCTTATGCTCCTGGATGATATGCAGATGTTTGTCAAAGTGCGTGGAGTCTTGATAATGCTTATGCATGAGCTTTGAACGTTCGTAATCATGGGAGTGACCGCTATAGACAAGGTCGACATCATACTTTTCCAGGATAGGGAGGATGTTTTCGCGAACGGAAAAGAGCCGGCCTCCGCTGTCACGCGCGGTGTCTGAGTTATGTCCTCCATGCGTATAGGGAGGGTGGTGGAAGGCAGCTACCGTCCATTTTTTCGTATTGGCCTGCAAATCTTTTTCCAGCCATCTTGCCAGTTCGGACTCTTTTGAAAGATCGGCCTCCTCACTGTCGATCATCAAGATATGGAGATCCCCCTGTTCGATGGAGTAAAACTTCTCATTCCCCGAAGCTATGCCCCCGGATTGGCCCTCGGTCGGAAACTCAAATATATCGTAAAAGGCCCAGCGCCTGGCATCGTGGTTGCCGTTGAGGGCCCAGGGGACATGCTTTTTGATCAGATCTTTATAGGGCTCGAACAGAGCTGAGTTATACTGTTTTTGCGTCCCTGAACGGTAGGCATTATCGCCCAGAAGAAGCCACAGGTCCAGTTTTTTATCCAGCATGAAGTTTTGCATCTGCTCAAGCACCTGCAGCTGGTCGGGGCCGGCTTTTCCGGAGTCGCCGATCAGCCATAGATACTGGGACCTGTTGGCGTCTTTGTGCAGGGTCGTGAAATACCGGTCTGTATTGTCAATCGTGAGTGAAGATGAATGGACCTTGTAAAGATATCGGCTGTCTTCGTCCAAATCCTCTAAAACGAGCCTGTGTTTCTTGCTTGCTTCATCTTCGCAGAGTTTCTTGTTTAAGACCGTCTTTCCGTATTCGACACAGCCGATTTCGCTCTGCGGAGTCTGCCATTTAAGCATGATAGAGTTATAGGTCTGCATCTGAAGATAGGGCTGTCTGTCGACAAAGAGATAACTGTCATAGACAAGAACGAAGAGACGGCCGAGACCATACAGCAAAGCAATGACAAGCAGGGTTAGTGAAAAACGTTTAAACCATTTGATGATAGACTCTTAATATTGAGGTAGTGAATTATAGCATTATAATGCTAATGAAACATCTTTGGATAGGAAGAAAAGCTTTTATAGCCCGAGTGTTATACGGTACACTGGTGCTACACAGATAGGTGTTATAATATGACTTTATGAAGGATCGATCATGAAGATTTTAAACAGAAGATCGTGGCAGGTGAATGAAAACTTGGTCACTGACGAGAAGATATACAGCGACAGACGCAGGTTGATGAAAATAACCGCAGTGACGGGAGCCGGCATGGTGTTGTCCTCTTCCCTTGAAGCCGCCAAGGTTTATCCCGGGAAGAGTCTATCCTTTCGTAAACACCCCAAATATCAGGAACTTTCGGCTACTGCTTATGAGAAGATAACAACGTATAATAATTTTTATGAGTTTTCTTTGTCCAAGGACGGACCTTCAAAATTAGCACATACCTTAAAACCGGAACCATGGACGATTGAGATTACAGGCGAGGTAAAGCGCCCCATGGTGATTGATATGATGGATATCCTTTCAAAATATCCGCTCGAAGAGAGGATATACCGTTTCCGTTGCGTCGAGGGCTGGTCAATGGTGGTCCCGTGGATAGGTTTCGAACTCTCTTATCTGCTTAACAAGGCAGGGCTGACCTCAAAATCGAAATTTGTACAGTTTCAGACAAAGTTTGATCCTGAGATGTTTCCTGAACAAAAGAGTGAAGGCTTTTTTGGTAATATTCCTTTTCCATACCTGGAAGGTCTGCGTATAGATGAGGCGATGCATCCCTTAACACTTTTGAGTGTCGGTCTCTACGGCAAGACTATGCCTAATCAAAACGGTGCACCCATCCGTTTGGTGGTACCGTGGAAGTATGGTTTCAAAAGCATCAAGTCGATCACAAAGATCCATCTGTCGGATAAAATGACGCGAAGCACATGGAACGAAGTGAGTCCCAAAGAGTACGGTTTTTATTCCAATGTAAACCCAGAGGTACCTCATCCGCGCTGGTCGCAGGCTAAAGAGCGCCCATTAGGGGCCTTTTTTAAACAGAGAACACGGATGTTTAACGGGTATACCGATGCGGTTTCCGGCATGTATAAGGGAATGGACCTGCATAAGAATTTTTAAGGACTGTATCAGACTGTCGTTTAGTTGAAGGAGAAAGGGGAAGAATGAGAAAGATTATCTGGTTCATAGCATTTTTACCACTGTTGTATATTGGCTATAGATTGGCATGGGGGTTTGAATACTCCCGATACCTCGTCTCTTTTGTATATGAATACGGAGGGAGTTTTTTGGGAAGGTTTCCGAATGATCCCTTGAAGTTCACGGCCGATCTTTTGGGTATCAATGCTATCCACTTTTTGATCGCAAGTTTGAGCATGACGCCTATGAGGGTATACCTGAAAATAAATCTTGTCCGGTATAGGCGTTTAGTCGGTTTATGGGCCTTTGCCTATGCCTTTATGCATGCTCTTTTTTACTTCATCGCAGAAAATGAGGGGAGTTTTGTTTTGATGTATGCGGATATGATAAAACGGCCTTTCGTTTTTTTCGGAGTGGGAGCCTTTTTGATTCTTGCGATGATGGCCATGACATCGCCGAAAAAGCTTTATGCCAAGTTCTCAAAATGGCATAAGCTGGTCTACCTGGCAACCGTCTTCATCGCCCTGCATTATATGATGAGTCAAAAGGTAATCGGGATGAATGTAGCGATTTATGTAGGAGTACTGGCAGGACTCTTGGCCTTGCGACTTCTGAAAAGATAGTGGCGACTCTCTGCGGACCTTTCTTGCCGAGCCCGATTATTCCCGGATAAAGGGATAGAGCTGATTATTGGTAGTGATGAGCTTGGAAGAGAGGGTGTCAATGATATTTTTATACATTTTGACAAAGGCAAGGGCATTGGAATAGGAGACTTCGCTGTGCATGCTTATGGACAGGATAAAAGCATCGTCCGATGCAACGGTGGCTCTGGCCGAACGGGTTTCACCTGTAATAGCTCCGATCTCGCCAAAGACCATCCCTTCTTGAAGCGTTGTCAGATGAGAAAAGGGGTCATCTCCTTTCACCTGTTCATTATAGCCGTAGATATCGACCTTTCCATTGACAATATAATAGACCTCCTGACCAAAATCCCCCTGTTCAAAGATATGTATTCCCTTGGCCGGACGTATGAATTCTGAGCTCTTGGTCAGTGCAACGATCTCTTCATCGCTGAGATTATCAAAAAAGTGGATTTTTTTACGCACGGCCAGGAGCATACTCATCTCTCTGGAAAGTTTGTCTCGATTGACGGGATCGACAACACCGCCGGGCGTGAGCAGTTTATTGAGCTTGTCGTACTTCATAAGAACGAGAGAAGGGATAACCTTGTCTTCAAGAAGGATGATCTTCTCCATTTTGTAATCAGTGATCTTTTGAATATACTCCGCCGCTTCGTCTAAAAACTGCTCGGGCAATAAAATTTCATCTGAATTGATGGGTAAGCTCATAAAAACCTCAATATTGGTTGATTTTAAAATATTATACAGTGTGAGTTTTGTTTAAAAATTAAATTACCTAGAGAAAATTTTATATATACAATAATCCTGTGTTATACTTTTCTAATTGCAAAGATAAACGAGGAGCAGATATTAAGTCATATAATCTTGTTATATTGGGTGCGGGCGCAAGTGGCTTAATGCTAGGATCACAGCTGGTAGAAAAAGGTTTTGAAGACCTTGTGATAATTGATCACAATCCCCGTATCGGAATGAAAATCAAAGTGTCGGGCGGTGGAAAGTGCAATGTTACTAATGAAGTTGTAAATCATGACAACTATTTAGGGGAGTCGGCCTTTGTCGCTTCGGTCTTGCAAAGATACAGGCCTTCTCAATTATTGGAGTTTTTAAAACAGAGGGGAGTGAGACCAAAAATCCGGTCTTTGGGTCAATATTTTTGTAAAAAAAGTGCAGATGAAGTGATTGATGCACTTGCACAAAGGTTGCCAAAGAGGAAGTTTCTACTCTCCCATACGATATTGCGTGTCGACAAAGACAAAGAGTATGTAATTCATACGGACAAAGCCAAGATAAGGGCTAAACACCTTGTTATAGCAACGGGATCATCAGCTTACCCTCAGGTGGGCGGAAGTGATATCGGTCTTAAGCTGGCTTCCGAACTGGGTCACAGTTATGAGAGGTTTACCCCGGTCCTTGTCGGCTGGACTGTACAAAAAGAGCAGTTTTGGATGAAAGAACTCAGCGGTATCTCCTCTTATGTGGGCATAGACGTAGGACACAAGACGCTTTTTGGAGACCTGCTGTTCGCCCACAAGGGTATAAGCGGTCCGGCAGTCTTATCGGCATCCCTGTATTGGAAAAAGGGCTTGGTGAAGATAGATTTTTTACCAAAGCTCGGTTTGAAAGAGGCATTGAAAGAGAAAAAAAGGCAGATCTCGACCCAACTTGACTTGCCTAAACGCTTGTGTAAACTTCTTTTAGAAAGTATAGGTGTCGAAGATAAAGCCGTACAGGCCCTGAGCCAAGAGGAGTGGCGGAAGCTTTCAGCGCTAAAAAGCTACGAGATGTCACCCGCGGGCAATTTCGGTCTGAAAAAGGCCGAAGCGTGTCGGGGAGGTGTGGCTACATCCGAGATTGACGCGGCAACAATGCAGAGCAGGATACATGATAACCTCTATTTTATCGGGGAAGTCGTCGATGTAACAGGTGAGTTGGGCGGGTATAATTTTCAGTGGGCCTTCAGTTCTGCCGTCGTCTGCGCCGAAGCCTTGGAAAAAACGAGCTAAGGCGGTCTGTGAAGTAGGTGTTTTTTAAAAAAGATGATAAAAAATGTTATGATAAATTCAAAAAGATAGGAAGTCCTGATGCACCTGAGTTTTAAACCTGATCATATTGTGAGTAAACAGATTTCAGATGAGGCGCTTTTATTAGCCCTGAAAGAGGCCTTTGATCTGCGTCTTCGACGGCATGATACGCCCAAGACGGCAGAGCTTCAGACTCTGATGCTGCAGGTTGTTCCTATAGACGAAATCCGTTCTTTGGGCATGGAGCATCTTCCTTATTTTCTAGACTGTTATTCGGCATGGGTAATCTTGGAGTACCTCAGGCGGAAAGGAAAAATCACTCTCTTTCGTCTGGATCTGCAAAGAATGTTTGATTTTGAATATCTGGACGCTATCATTCGTAAACATGAAGAGGCTTATGTCAGTTTAGTCCAAAAGGTAAGAAGTTTTGGAAATTAAAAGAGGAGATGAGGGTCGCGAGGCGATTTTTCTTCCGAAAACGCCTTTTTTGACGACAGACGGGATTATAGAGCTTTATAAAGATGAAGCGTTTCAAGGAATCGTCCTCATAGAACGTCTGAACGAACCCCTCGGGATTGCTATTCCGGGCGGCTTTGTCGATATAGGTGAATCGGTAGAAGAAGCCGTGGTACGCGAGATGAAAGAAGAGACAGACTTGGATGTTGAAATCTCTTATTTATTAGATATCTACTCGGATCCTGCACGTGATCCGCGTTTTCATACCGCTTCGGTCGTATATGTGTGCAAGGCGGAAGGTGTCCCAAAAGGCTTGGATGATGCGAAAGAGGCCATTGTCTATAAGCGTGAAAACATCCCTTTTGACAGACTGGTTTTTGACCACGCCCGGATACTGCAGGACTATCTCAAAAAAACTCTCAAGACCTTATCCTGAAAAAATAATTTCGTCTGTTGCTAGCCGAAAAGAGCGGATATTTTCACGGGCTTGCAACTCAGTCGTAGATTTCCGGATAAGCGCTTTTCCATCTTTTATGACACCAGAACCAAGGCTCAGGATACTCTAGTATGGCCTTGGAG
>CAXGZT010000113.1:0-8180 GCA_964014335.1 uncultured Campylobacterales bacterium
CCTGTGGATCTGGCTCAGTTGAGAGTAGATTTGCAAAAGCTTTCAAAACAGGACACCGTCGTGCTTCGTAGTGATAAAGAATCAAAATTCCAAGATTTTGTCAGTGTGATGGATATTTTGAAAAAACTTAATCATGAATCTCTGTATATAGTAACCAAAGAATAGTCGTGTAATCTTATGCTTAAGACGATATTTTTCCTGTTTTTTAAGCCGGCGATCAAGCTAATAGGAAAGATCTCATACCTGAGCAAAATAATCCTCATCTTAGTTTTCTTAGCACTCCCCTTACTCTACAGCATCTCGCTCGTGCATAAGAGTTTTCAAGAAGATTTCACGAAAATTGATGCCGGTTTGAAAGATTTGCAGAGGAACGAACTCTTTTACAGGATGATCTTTCTTGCGGACGAGTTTCAGACCAGCGCCCTAAGGCACCTGGCTGCTCAAGACTCGAATGAATCCCAGAGCGAGTTGAAAAAAAACGAGAAGCGTCTGTATGAAGCAGATGCAAACCTGCCGGTATGTATGGACGAGAGTGTACAGGAGAACTGTGAACACTATTATCAAAAGTTTCAGCTGGCCCTGCTGAATCAAGACAGAGAAAAGCTGCTTGCGGATATACAGGCTTATAAATATTTTTTGTACGATAATATAGTCGAACTCCAGCTTGGTTCCGGCTCTTCTCCCGGTCTCTCTTTGGATAATATAGCCTATTTGCTGAGCGTAGAACTCCCCTTGAATACACTTTTGGGCGTGGAGATAAAAAACGTTCACGACGATAATGAACTGCCGATACAGATCGGAAAATTTCAAGGCTCAGTAGAAAAAACAGATAGTTTACTCCAAAGCCTTGCTATTTATGAAAACCGTTTAAAAGAGTTGAACGGAAAATATAAAAAGACAGTGAGGCAATATATAGACTATCTGCTTGCCGATGATTTTCGAAGAGCCGATGAGATCTTGGACAGCCTCTTGAGTCTGCAGCTCTCGCTGTTTAACGTACTCGAGAACATCCTGGAAAACACTTTGCAAAAACAGAGACAGGTGCTGCAGAATCAATATTATATTTTTATTTTTTTTATTATCTGTTCGGTTTTTCTCGGTCTGTACCTTTTTATCGGTGCCTATTTAAGTCTCTCCCTTTCGCTTAAACAGTTTTTTGACACGACTGCTGATATCTCGAGAGGGGAGCTGGGCTCGCGAGTCGTGCTTGACACCGATGACGAGATGGGTCTCCTCTCCTTTGAGCTTAACAAGATGATAGAGAGTCTTGACTACCATTATGCCCTTTTGGCAGAGTATAAAAAAGCCGTTGATTGCAGTGCCATTGTCGTTAAAACGGACCTCGGCGGTACGATCACCTATGTGAATAAGGCCTTTGAGAAGATCAGTGCCTATACGAAAGAGGAGCTGATCGGTTCGTCTCATCGTCTGGTACAATCTAAAAACACCACGAATGCCCAGATAGAAGAGCTGTGGAAATGCATTCTGGATAAAAAGGTGTACAAGACCGTTTTTGAAAACATGGCCAAGAACGGGAAAGTCTTTTATGTTGAAACTACTATTGTCCCCATTGTAGACAGTGCGGGCGAGATCAGCGAGTTTATCTCGATCATGTTTGATATCACACCCTTGTACAAACAAAAAGAAAAGCTGCAGTCACAACTCTATAAAGATGAACTGACCTCTTTGCCGAACCGTTTGAAGCTCATAGAAGATATCGCTATTACGAAAGAGCCAAAACTCGTTGTGATCAATATAGACGGGTTTAAGGAGATTAATACCATCTTTGGAGAAAGCATAGGCGATCTTGCCCTTCAACAGATGACAGAAAAGATCAAAAGTTCCCTTAAGACCCGCCATCTTCAGCTTTATAAACTGTCGGCAGATGAGTTTGCCATACTGGCGGATAAAGACATCACAATCTATAACTTTAGGGAAGATGTGATGATGCTTTCACATTATCTAAGCCATATCAAACTTGAATGCGGAGAACATCAGATCAGCGTACGCCTGAGCCTGGGTGCAGCAATCTCCGAACTTCATCACAGTCAAAGACCCCTTATCTCCATGGCGGACATGGCGCTAAAAGAGGCAAAGCGCAAGATGCGTCCTTATCTCTTTTATCATGACATAACTTCTGTCGACGAAGACCTGGAAAAGAACTATGAGATGGTTCAGCTGATCGAACAGGCTATCAAGGAGGATAAGGTCAAGTGTTGTTATCAGGGCATAGTCAATGCTAAAACGGGCGAGATCGAAAAATATGAGACCCTGATGCGTCTGGAAGATGAAAACGGAAAAAACGTATCTCCGCAGAATTTTGTAGGTATTGCCAAACGTGCCCGATATTATCCTGTGCTGACTCAGAAAGTCGTGCAAGAGGCAATCTTCACCTTTATGAAAAGAGGAGAAAGCGTTAGTATCAACCTCTCTATTGACGATATTATGGATGATGATACCTATCAGCTTATCCTGGATGTCTTGCGAAAGTGTGGATGTGCCGACCGTGTTGTTTTTGAGTTTTTAGAGAGTGAAGAGATCGAGTTTAACGAGCGTATCTTTGAATTCACCTCGCAGGTCAAAAAGATGGGCTCGCAGATCGCTATAGATGATTTCGGAAGCGGGTACAGCAATTATGCTTATCTAATGAAACTTGGAGTGGATATCCTGAAGATCGATGCCTCTTTGATCAAAGATATCGACACGAACGAAAACTCTCGTCTGATTACACAGTCGATCATAGACATAGCACATGCTCTGGGGATGAAAACAGTGGCTGAACATGTGCATACGAAAGAGGTTGAAGAGAGAATAAAATCAATGGGTGTGGATTATTTGCAAGGCTATTATCTGCATAAACCCGTGAGTGAGCTCTAAATCACCTTCGAGGCAGCATCATAAACCTTGTATCTTCTTTCCTCTTTTCCAAAGTGACGGCAGGGTTCTCTTCGGGAGTCGTAATCTCAAAGGTATGGAAGCTTTTGAGTTCTGTCTTTTTCTCTTCTTGAAAAAGCAGTCTGATGATAAAATATACTAAAACAAGCGCAACTGCTATGCCATAGAGAAGGAGCAGTTTTTTGAAAGAGTCTTTGGTAAATGTATTCATGCGTGAAGTATAACACACAATCGAGTCTCGTCTATCTGCGGGAGGGCATGTTTACAGGAAGAGCGGCTGTAGCCGAGTCCTCATTTGCTCTGCAGCGGGTTATCGAGTCAAAAAGAAGGTGAAGCTTTCATTTTCAAAACTAAGGTTGACTTGAACACCCTTGCGCTTGTTCAGGGTTGCAAGCAGCTCTTCAACATGCTCGTAAGTGCGCGGAAGCGTGATATCTACGCTAATGCCTTGCTCCGCTAAAAGTGCTTTTACTCGGCCGGCAATGATATTGACAAACTCGGCGAGGGTATCTAATATATCTTCGATATTATCCGTACTTTCCCCTAAAAGAAGTTCACAGGCCTTTTTTGCAATGCTAAGGGGAAAGAGAAGGACCACCAATCCGTCCAGGTCTCCGTAAAAGCCGATAGAACTGGCAAGCTTCTCTTTACTCTCACCCACCTCAAGTGCTCCGACCTTTGCATCTTGCTTCTGCGCCTTCGTATTGGTCATCATCTCCATGGTACTGACGGTCGCATTGATAAAACGCGGAAGCTCGTTGACGAGGAGCTTGTTTAAGGCACGCTTGCTGGCATTGGTGGCACCGCCGCTTCCTCCGAGCTCTTTAAGCCGTTCTTTGTCTTTTAGGATATCGTCCATATTGTCAAAAAAGATCAGTCCGGCATCCTCCAGCTCGTTTTTAAAGTTCTCCGGTGTTTTCTCAAAGCTCATCCCGACAATACAGATGTTTGCACCATACTCGGCACCGGCGCTGGCCAGTTTTGAAAAAAAGTTTACTGCATGTATGTTCATGGAGATGACCTTGTAGGCATCAAAGATAAAAAGAGTAAAACCGACGTTGAGGGAGTTTAAATGATAGGTAAGGTCGAAACTCGGGGCCAACTCCGCATCAAGAAAGCCTGAGACCGTATAGATGATGGCATTTCCGGTGACCCGGGTTGCGATTTTGGAACCCAAACGTCCCAGGTAAGTGTTGTAGATAACGGCCTCATACACGTCTGTTTGATTTTTTTTCTCTGCAAACTCGTTTTGACTCTGGCAAACGATAGGAGTGTGTCCGCGGTCAAAAAGCTCAATGGCGATGGATGAGCGCTGAGAGTGCTCTTCGTGCCAGACAAGCAGACTCTTCTTCTCTTCGCTCTCTTGCATCTTCGGGCTGAATAGGGTTGCAATCTTATAGGTTCTGAACAGTGAAAAGTTGAGCTTGTCCTCATAAAATTTCAAAATCGAAGCATATTTCTTCTCATCATAATCACATAAGCCGATAATGATACCGGACTTTTTTTGCAGGGAGTCAAGAAGCTCGATAAAGACGCTTAAGCCGTTCTTGTTAAAAAAGACGACTTTTTTCAAAGAGACAAGGAGCATGTCGATATTAAGGGCTTCCGTCGCCTGTATATCCTCGAGTGTCAACATAGCAGGGGCCGTTGTACCGTCTAAAAAACCTTGGGGGTTGAAGACACCGATTCTGTTTTTAACGACTGCTCTCATCTCTCTTCCATTATAAGTTCCTGGAATTCATCATAAATATCCTGAACATATTCGATATTGAACTCTATAAAATCGTTTAAGCCCGCTTCTACACAAACTTTTTGTGAAAGTTGATAGAAGAAGAGAAGATGCATCCACTTGGAGAGCTCGATGATCTGCGGGTCTGACTCTTCTGTCTTGCCGCTTGAAGCCAAAACAAGTTTTGATATCATCTCTGGCATTTCCCAGGCGGTCGCGATCTCTTTACACAGATGAAAGAGGCTCATCCCGCTAAGCCGTCGCAAAATAGTGTCATAATCGATCTCTTTGGAGGACTTGAGCAGATTGACTTCCTCTTTCTTGGCTTTAAACAGAGCTTCACAAACGATGATGGAAGCGGGCAGGAGGGAGATAGAAGAGTAGATCGCCTTATCACTGATCTTTTTATGTAGCAAGATCTTTTTCCACATCAGGCCGAGTTTGTCCTGGATATCACTAAAACTCTTGTCGTCGAGGGTAAAGAGTTCCCATTTTTTTGGGACCAAAAGAGAGATCATATAGTTGTAGACGATCTGTTCCGCCTGAGCAAGCCCTAGGACACCGAAGATTTGGCCAATATTCTTGATACTATTTTTAAATCCGTAAATAGGCTTGTTGACGATGTTTTGCAGATAGAGCTTGAGAGCCGGGTCTTGCGCTGCTTCTTTGGATGCCTTGTCCAGTTCGCCCTTATGAAGGGATGATAAGACCCTTTTGAGGGTGTCAGGAGAAGGTGGTATAGAGTTAATATAGGAACGCACTTCTTCTTGATTGAGCAAAATCGACTCCGATAGTTGTAAGTTGGATTTATTCTATCAAGATAAGGTCTAAAAGTAAATGATGGGGAATGGATTAAACTATATTCTTGGGGGGATGTGTATGTTTTCTCCCTCTGCAGAGGCCGCTGTGAGTCATTCAGGGATATTCGGCGGGACTCTTAAGCGATTCTTATGCTAAAAATAGATAATATTCGGGCATTAATTTATGCAAGGAGCCTCAAATGGCAAGAAAATGTGCTATTAGCGGTAAAGGTCCAATGGCTGGAAACAATGTTTCACACGCAAAGAACAGAACAAAAAGACGTTTTTTACCGAACCTACGTACTGTCCGTGTCACTTTGGAAGACGGAACTACTCGTAAAATCAAGATCTCTGCATCTGAATTACGTACAATGAAGAAAAATTCGTAGTCGATAAGATTATAAATTGAACCTGTTTCGAAAGATCCGGGCCGCACTTCACTGGGAGGCAGCTCCCAAACCAGACACTTCTCTTCTGCCTAATCTGTATGGGCAATTCAAAGCATTTCGTTTACCCCTTATATTAACCGTTATCACAATGATGGTAGGTACCGTTGGTTATGTGATTATCGATAATTTCACGCTTATGGATGCGATCTATCAAACGGGTATTACGTTCACCACCGTCGGTTTTGGAGAGATCGCGCCGATCTCTCACGGGGGGCGTATTTTTACGATTACCCTGATCATTGCCGGGTTCGCAGTTTTTTCTTTGGCGATCGGTACAATGGTCGCGGAGATAAATAAGGGTGAGTTGTTACGAATTTTAAAGGAACGCACTATGTTGTACAAGATTGCACGTCTTAAAAACCATTTTGTGATTTGTTATCATAATGAGTACACTATCGAGGTCAGCAAGCAGCTGCTTAAGAGTCATATCCCCTTTGTCGTCATCGATCCGAGTGACAAGATAGAAGAGTGGGCAAAGAAAAACAAGTATCCTTTTCACATCAAGAGCGAGCCGCACACGGAACTCGCAATGCTCAAAGCACACCTGAGTTCTGCCAAGGGCTTGATAACGCTCTCCCACTCTATTGCCGATAATATCGCACTGATAGCCTCAGTGCGTCTGTTTGAAAAAGAACACCATATTCCCATCCCCTATAATATTATCACCAGTGCAGACAATACTTCAGACCTTGAAAAGCTTAAAAAACTGGGGGCAAACACGGTCGTGACGCCGACAAAACTGACCGCCCAGCGTGTAACGGCCATGGCCGCACATCCGGACATGGAAAACCTTCTTGAAGAGTTTATGTACAAGACGGACACCCCGCTTGATATGGAAGAGGTGGAGGTTCCTAAGTATTCATGGATCGTCCTTAAAAAACTGAAAGAGACGCATCTGCGTCAAATCGCCAACATCTCTGTCGTGGGGATCCGTAAAAAAGACGGTAAATTCTCTCCGATGCCCAAGGGTGATGTCCTGGTCACGAGTGAGTCCATACTTTTACTGATCGGGACACAAAAGGGTATTAACATTACGAAAAACCTTATCAAGCAAAGAACAAAACCGGAGGAGTTGAAGTATGTCTAAGATTATTTCCAATGAATCGAGCA
Organism: uncultured Campylobacterales bacterium; assembly: GCA_964014335.1. Taxonomy (GTDB): domain Bacteria; phylum Campylobacterota; class Campylobacteria; order Campylobacterales; family Sulfurimonadaceae. The sequence continues at coordinate 6,984 of CAXGZT010000113.1, forward strand.
TATGTGCAGCAGAAGGCTTTTACGGCGACGGGATATCTATAGGACTGAAAGCGGACAATCAAAAAGACTTGGCCTTTATCTATTCAGATGCGCCCTGTGAAGTGGCATCAGTGTTTACGACAAACAAGATGACGGCAGCGCCCATAAGACATTTTCGTTCTTTAGGCAACTTCAAGACAAACTTTGTGCTTATCAATGCCAAAAACGCCAATGCCATGACGGGCCCTGCGGGTATAGACGATATCTCTGAAGTGCTCGAGGGTTTAAAAACAAAGTTCCCTCAGCTCGAGAATCCGGTGATGAGCTCTACCGGCGTTATCGGTGTGCGTCTTCCCAAGGAAAAAATCTTGGAAGGTGCCCTGGGGTTTGAACTGGGCAAGAAAGAGCCGGTTTCAGCTTCGGAAGCGATTATGACAACAGACACCTTTGCCAAACGTATCGCCTTTGATGTAGAGTGCGAAGGCGGAAGCTTTAGTATAGGCGCCATGGCAAAGGGTGCGGGAATGATCAACCCTGCGATGGCTACGATGCTCTGTTTTATCACTACGGATGCAGACGTGGATGCAGCTGTAATGCAAGAGATCTTGGACGAGAAGGTGAAAACGACCTTTAACGCGGCAAGCGTAGACGGGGATACCTCTACCAATGATACGGTTATCCTGCTTTCAAATCGCAAAAGCGGTGTCTTTGATAAAGAGGCCTTCGGTGAAGCGCTAAGACGAATTATGCACTTTCTGGCTCTGGAGATGGTGAGAGACGGGGAAGGTGCAACAAAACTGGTCGAATATATCATAACGGGCGCAAAAGACAATGCTCAGGCTGAAAAGGCGGCGAAGGCTCTGTCTGATTCTCTTTTGGTCAAAACAGCACTTTTTGGAGAGGACCCGAATTGGGGACGTATCGCTTCGACTATCGGTGCCAGTGGCATAGAGTGTGACGAGGCTACCCTGAGTATCTCATTTAACGATCTGTGCGTGTATGAAAAAGGGAAACTTCTTTTTGATGATGCGATGGAAGCCAAGGCGGCAGAGGTCATGAAGAGTTCGGAGTTCTCTATCTCTTGCGATATCGGCATTGCGGACGGGGAGTTTACGGCCTATGGCTGTGACCTTGGGCATGAATATGTCAAGATCAACGCCGATTACAGGACGTAATGCTGTCTCTTATACACATCTCCGAGCCCACGAGACCCACATT
>CAXGZT010000114.1:0-8128 GCA_964014335.1 uncultured Campylobacterales bacterium
GGTTCTCTCGCCGGGTTTTTATGGTTCAACTGTCACCCCGCAGAAGTTTTCATGGGAGACAGCGGTTCCTTGACCATCGGTGCCTTTATCGCCTATATGGGAATTGTCGGGAAGAGTGAAGTACTTCTTGTCGTCATCGGTCTTATCTTTGTGATCGAGACCGTCTCGGTCATGCTTCAGGTCGGTTCCTACAAGCTCCGTCAAAAAAGAGTCTTTCTGATGGCCCCTATCCATCATCACTTTGAGATGAAGAACTGGGCGGAGAACAAGATTATCGTACGTTTTTGGATCATCTCCATGCTCTCTAACCTTATCGCGCTTATCTCTTTAAAGATCCGTTAATGATGAGTCAGAATAAGAAGCTCTCATACGCCTCAGCGAAGAAAGTATCGCCGTTTAACAGCAGAATCTCTCTCTTTGGTTACGGGAAGACAACACGTGCCTTGGCCAAAAAGCTCGGCCCGTCTACTTTTTATGATGATAATATCTCCAAGCCTTTGACCGACGATGAGGGAAACAGACTAAGACCCTCATCCGAATTTGAAGCAAAGTATTCCGACTGCGAGATCCCTTCGCCCGGGATGGCACCGACGCACCAGCTTATCCAAAAAGCACAAAACCTTATCAGCGAGTATGACTATTTTGCTGACCGTATGCCTCCCTCCGTCTGGGTGAGCGGAACCAACGGCAAGACGACGACCACCCAGATGATCCAGACTCTTTTAGCCGGACACGGCTCCCAGGAAGGCGGCAACATCGGAAAGCCTCTGGCCGAGTTGGATGAAGAGGCCAGTCTATGGGTCCTGGAGACGAGTTCTTTTACCCTGCATTATACGAACAGAGCCGTTCCAAAAATCTATGTTCTTCTGCCCATCACCCCTGATCACCTCTCTTGGCACGGTTCATTGGAAGAGTATGAGGAGGCCAAGCTGAAACCGCTTACCATGATGCAAGAGGGCGATGCAGTCATACTTCCCAGAAAATATGAAGGGTATCCCACCAAGGCGATGAAGATCGGCTATGAAAAGAATGAAGACCTGGAGGAGTATTTTGATATTGACAGCTCCAAGCTCCGTTTCCGGGGTGCCTTCTTACAGGATGCCCTGCTTGCCCTGGGTGTAAGCAAAATCCTCTTTGACGAGTGCGATTATGAACTCATCAACTCAATGCCCTTGGATGCGCACCGCCAAGAAGAGGTATATGATAAGAACGGAAGGCTCTGGGTCAATGACTCTAAGGCGACAAACCTGGATGCCAGTATTCAGGCTGTCCTCGCCTATAAGGACAGACCTCTCTCTTTGATATTGGGCGGGGATGACAAGGGTGTTGATCTACGGCCCCTGTTTGAGCTGCTTCAAGACCTTGATGTCACTATCTACGCGATCGGAAAGAACGAGTCTAAACTTCTCGAACTTTCAAAAGCCTTTTCACTCAAAGCCATCGGATGCAAAACACTTGACACCGCCTGTAAAAAGATCATAGATGAAGATGACATCAACAGCACGGTTCTGCTCTCCCCGGCGGCGGCAAGCCTGGATCAGTTCAGCTCATATGGTGAAAGAGGCGATAAATTCAAAGATTACGCTTTGCTTTAAGCTTTGTGTAACTGCTATTAGGTTAGTATTTCGTCCTCTTAAATATTTGACATGCCTCGTTAGCTCAGTCGGTAGAGCAAATGACTGAAAATCATTGTGTCCTTGGTTCGATTCCGAGACGAGGCACCATCTCAACTATTTAAGAATCTTATTATTGATAATCCCCGTGCCTCGTTAGCTCAGTCGGTAGAGCAAATGACTGAAAATCATTGTGTCCTTGGTTCGATTCCGAGACGAGGCACCACTTATTCCAAAACACTCTTTTACACCTAATAATAGAAACCTTCAACTTAATTCACTATAATTGCCTGATCAAACGCGTAATATATTACACAAGGTATTGAATGAGTCCGCTAGTTAAGATCAGAATCTCTCTCCTTCTCATCTTCATACTTTTATACACTCTTGTTTTTGTCGTAACAACAAAAGATAAAGAAGAACGCATCCAATACATCCTTGAACAGAAGATCAAAGAGCTTGATGTCAACTATCGCATCAGCAATAATTATTTTGAGAATATCTCGAACAATGCCTTCACCCTTATCATCAACAGGCCTGATATTTTAGAGCTTCTTTACCTGGCAAAACATACAAATGCCCCTCAGGAACTCGAAAAGATACGGACAAAACTTTATGACAAGCTCAAACCCTACTATACCCAACTTAGTAAAAGCGGTGTCATAATCATGCTTTTCTCTTTTGAGAACAACCATACCTTTTTACGTGTTCACAAGCCCAGTAAGTTTGGCGATGACCTTTCCCGAGTCCGTTACAGCTTTAGCTATGTCAATAAACATAAGAAGCCGATTCGGGGATTTGAGCAGGGAAAAATATCCCATGCATTCAGAAATATTTTTCCTATATTTTACCGAGATGAATATCTCGGAAGTGTAGACATCGCCTTCTCTTCCGAATCCCTCCAGGAAGGGATGACGACCATGCACGGGATCGACACCCATTTTATTCTCAATAAAGATCTTTTTGATGCGAATATCTGGAAAGCGAACAAAACAGTCAACTATATTCAGAGTATCGAACATGAGGACTATCTCTTTGCTCTTACACAAACACACACGCAAGAAGGTGATAATCACCTGACAAAGGCACTCCCTTCCGCTCTAACAAAGAGTATCCAAAAAAACATCACCCATCAACAAGCATTCTCTCTCTATCATGAAATAGATGATACTCTCAAGATTATAAGCTTTTCGCCAATTAAAAACATAAAAAATGAAACGACAGTCGCCTACCTTGTCTCTTATATACAGAGCCCATACTTGAAAAGCATTTTACGCGATTATATATGGATCAATATCAGCGTTCTTACCGGAATGCTCATCATCCTGCTGCTTGTCCATAATATTATTCAGCATCGTCTCTTCTTGCAAAAAGAGGTCGATGAAAAGACACAAGAGTTAAAAGCGTTAAACGAAAACCTTCAGCAAGACATACAGAAGCAGTTGAACGAGATCAGACAAAAAGACGGCCTGCTTCTCGAGCAAGCAAGACTGGCCTCGCTAGGGGAGATGATAGGCAATATCGCCCATCAATGGAGACAGCCGCTTAACGCCCTTGGCCTTGTTCTGCAAAAAATACCTTTGTTGTACGAACGCAATAAGCTTGATGAAAAGAACCTGCAAACAACTGTCGAGAAAGGCATGGGCTTAGTCGGTCAGATGTCGACAACTATCGACGATTTTAGATATTTCTTTCGTGAAAACAGAAAAACCGACACCTTCAAGCTTGTTGACATAGTAAACAATACTCATGCTCTGCTCAGTGCAACCTTGGAAAATGAAAAAATCACACTTCACACCATGATGGATGAACATATCTTCATCGACGGTTATGCCAATGAACTGTCACAGGTCCTTTTAAATATCATCAACAACGCAAAAGATGCATTGCAAGAAAACTCCACAGAAAATGGCCAGATTCATGTCTCGGCCCGCCGTAGTGACCTTGATGTAATCATTGATATCTCAGATAATGCCGGCGGTATTTCTGAAAATATTATCCACAAAATTTTCGAACCCTATTTTTCAACAAAAGAGGAGGGAAAAGGAACGGGAATCGGTCTGTTTATGTCCAAGCGTATTGTAGAAGAGCATATGCAGGGACAGCTTACTGTCAGCAACTCAAAAGAGGGTGCAAAGTTCACTATAACCCTGCCTCAGACCTGTCCCGTGTAAAACAGGATATACCATAGAGTTTCTCCCCGAATCTATTCTGCCTGCTTTATTTAGCGGGTCTCACCTCTTTTTTATGGAACTTATGTTATTTTTTCATCGATAATATTACTTGGAGACTGTTTGAAACAAGCACTAAAGCGCTACTTCCCCTATTTGAAAGATTACAAACTATATTATTTTTTAGTCTTTATCGGTATTATAATGACTGTTTCAGCTACAGCGGCAACCGCACATATCATGCAACCTCTGATGGACGATATGTTTATCGATAGAGATCCGAAGATGCTTTACCTTATCCCTATTGCACTGATTCTCATCTATATAATAAAATCAGCAGGGCGGTATATCCAAAGTGTTTATATGAACTATATCGGGATGCATATCGTATCCCGCCTGCGTGAGACACTACTAGGCAAAATACTCTCTTTGGACATGCAATTTCTCTTCTCTAACCGGAGCGGGGATCTTATATCCCGGGTCACCAATGATATCACCCGCGTCCAATATTTTGTCTCGAACATGCTTCCTGAACTCTTTAGAGAGTCACTCACCGTCCTTGCCCTTATCGGATATGTCATTTATCTTAACCCTATGCTCTCTTTTTACGCCTTGGTGCTCCTGCCCTTGGCTATTTATCCGCTTATTCTTGTTGCCAAACGTCTGAAAAGGCTTTCGCACCGTTCACAAGAGAAGAACGCCGACGTCGTCACCCGCCTGACCGAGGTCTTTAACAATAATGAAGTCATCAAGGCCAATGCAACTGAAAAATACGAAATGGAACGCTTTAGCGATGAAAACTGGAGATTTTTCAAGGTCAATATGAAAAGTGTTTATACCAATGAGCTTATCTCGCCTATTATGGAGATCATTGCCGCCTTGGGGTTGGCTGCGATCATCTATATCGGCGGGAAAGAGGTCTATGAAGACCGAATGAGTGTCGGAGAGTTTACGGCCTTTTTAACAGCAGTGGGTTTAGTCTTTCAGCCTATCAGACGGATCAGTTCCATTTACGGAAAAATCCAGGACGCTCTGGCAGCGACTGAGCGTATCTTTTTTATCGTTGATCTCAAAGCGGAAATCCTTGACGGAACAGAGGTTCTTAATGAAGATATTCACTCTGTCCGGTTCAAAGACGTAAGACTCTGTTATGATGATAAAGTCGCACTCGACAACATCAACCTAGATGTCAAAAGCGGACAGAACATCGCTCTTGTCGGTGACAGTGGCGGAGGAAAAAGCTCGCTCATCAATCTTCTGCTTCGCTTTTACGACATCGATTCAGGAGAACTGAAGATCAACGACAGAGCTATAGACAGCTATACTCAAGGCTCACTGCGTGAGCATATCTCTGTCGTCTCCCAGCGCGTATATATCTTTCAAGACTCTCTCGCAGCCAATGTTGCCTACGGACAGGAGATAGACGAAGCACGTGTTCTTGAAGCCTTAAAGCTTGCCGATGCCGCGGAGTTCGTTTCCGGCCTTCCAAATGGTATCCATACGCATATGGAAGAGGCCGGTGCCAACCTCTCGGGAGGGCAGCGCCAGCGTATTGCCATTGCCAGGTCTATCTACAAGCATGCATCTTTGCTTATCTTTGACGAGGCCACCAGTGCCCTGGACAATGAGAGTGAAAAACGGATCCAAGAAGCCATTGCGGCATACGCCAAAGACAAGATCACTTTTACCATTGCCCATCGACTAAGCACCATAGAACACGCCGATATGATTTTGGTTTTTCAAGAGGGCCGTATTGTCGCAAGAGGTACGCACAAGGAGTTGCTAGAGCTCTCCCCTGAATACCGGAGACTCGCGGGTGTCATGGAGTAATCCATGCGTAGACCTCAATATGTTATAATCCATAAAACAGCCTAAAGTCAAAAACTCATGCCAGAAAAAAACTTTCCCGTCATTTCGATTATCGCTCCTTGTTATAACGAAGAAGAGGTCCTTGAGCTCTTTATCGAGGAGATATACAAGGTCCTGGACGCTCTTAACAAGTCTTATGAAATCATCTTTGTTAATGACGGAAGCACAGACAGTACCTTTAAAAAGCTAATTCATTTCAAAGAAGCACACAAAGATATAAGAGTCATCAACCTCTCCAGAAACTTCGGCAAAGAGGCTGCCATGACTGCAGGACTTGACCTTGCTCTCGGCGAAGTCATTATTCCTATCGATGTTGACCTTCAAGACCCTCCCGGACTGATCAGGGATTTTATCGAAAACTGGGAGAAGGGGTATGACGTCGTCTTGGCCAAACGGGTGGACAGGACGACAGACAGTATGGCAAAAAAGGTCAGTGCAGAGTTCTTTTACAAGTTCCATAACAAAATTGCCCATGTCGATATTCCAAACAATGTAGGCGACTACAGACTGATCACCCGGAAAGTGCTTGAAGCCATTCAGAAGCTGCCTGAGAACCAGCGTTTCATGAAAGGCATCTTCTCCTGGGTAGGTTTCAAAACGACTACTGTCGAATATAAACGTGAAGCCCGGCATGCCGGACGGACAAGCTTTAACGGATGGAAACTTTGGAACTTCGCGCTTGAGGGTATCACCAGCTTCAGTACGGTCCCTCTTCGAATATGGCTCTATATCGGTCTTGGAATCTCTTTTCTTTCGCTTATATTCGGCTGCTGGATCATACTCAAGACATTGATCTTTGGCGTAGAGACTCCGGGTTATGCCTCCATGTTCACGACTGTACTCTTCCTCGGCGGTATCCAGCTGATGGGCATCGGGATACTGGGAGAGTATATCGGCCGTTTATATATGGAAGCAAAGCGACGGCCCGTTTATATAATCGAAGACGAGTATTAATGCTCCAAATTCCAATGATAAGCAGGTTTTTCACGAAACTCTCCCAGGCTAAAATAGTGCGATACGGTCTCATCGGTCTTGCCTCAACGGGCATACACCTCTGTGTAGCTTATCTTTATCTCTATACGGTCAGGGATTCCATCGTGATGTCCAATCTTATCGGGTTTTTCAGTGCTTTTTTATTCTCCTATATAGTGCAGTCCAAATATGTGTTTGAGCATGCCGTCTCTTTCAAAAAGGCCTTCAAATATTTCACTGTTCAGTTCTCTGCCCTGCTTGCCGCGATTTATATATCCCATCTTGCCCTCATCTATAACAGCTATATCAAAACCGTAGTGATAGTTTTTTTATTGCCTCTTATTACATTTATCACTCATAAATTCTGGACTTTTTCAGAAAAGAACATCTCCAAGGCTTCCCAATAAAGGTAATCTATCGTGTCCAATAACCGTGCAAACTCTTTTATAAACAGGAATTTTCCGATACTTTTTTACGCAGGCCTACTCATCGGCCTTCTTCTGGCACTGCTCTACAGCCATCACCAGATACTCACAGGCGACCAGACTCAAATGCTGCAAAAAGGGTATATTGGAGCCTACCAGGGCGTATGGTCCAGCTTTGGAAATGCGGCCAGCGCCGTAGGCAATGTTCCGGGCTCCCTCTCCGCCTACCTTGTCGGCATGCCTCTTATCATTTGGGATTCTCCGTGGGCGCCCATGCTGCTGCTGCTCTTCTTGCGCCTTCTGTCTTTTTTTCTTTTTGATATGGTGATTAAGAAAATCTTCTCGCCCGATATCCGACTCTCGTTTTTAATTCTCTACTGGTTAAACCCGTGGTTCCTCTTTGAGAGTCTGCTCTATAACCCCTCTTACCTTCTGTTTTTTGCAGCCTTGCACTTTTATTCCGCTTTTCGCATGAGGGAGGAGAGATCATTTGTATACTCCTTTTTACATCTGCTCTCCATCGGTATGGCTATGCAGCTGCATTACTCATGGCCCATACTCGCCGTAATCTCAGGCTACCTTTTTTACAGAAAGATCATCAAGGTCGACTGGCCGGGTATCATGCTTGCGAGCATATTTACCCTGGCCTCCCTCATTCCCTATTTTCAGGAACTCCTTGTCAACGAAAACCTCGTCAGAAATCCGGGGAACAAAGACGGAGAGCGATATATCGGTTGGGGCGGTGTGCATCTCTATCCCGTATTTAAGGCTTTTCTTTACTGGCTACGATATGCTTCGCTCCTGTTTACAAACAAGCTGATCACAGGAGCCCAATTCGACTGGATATCTTCCCCTGAATACCTGCAGACTGCATTCGTCTATATTTGGAGAGCAGTTCTTTTTCTCCTAGGCGGTCTCAGTCTCTGGTTTGCATGGAGAGCCCATAGGTATGCCTGGGGTCAGATTCGTTCTTTAATACTGCCTAAAGAGATGGAACTCAGCCTGGAGAAATGGATGCTACTTTACGTTGCCGGCGCCTTCATCGGAGTCACTGTCAGTGCCATACTCTCGCCTATTC
>CAXGZT010000115.1:0-8091 GCA_964014335.1 uncultured Campylobacterales bacterium
GGGCATGATGAAAGAGCATCTCATAGATCAAACCCATCACACTCCATACGTCCAGACTCGCCACGATAAAAAGTATGATTGCTCCAAAAAGACTGAAGACGACAGCCATCAGGGTAAAAAGACGGCTGCTCCAGAGTGTGTTCTCAAAAATTCTTTCAAACATCTACTTCTCCTGCATTTCTACCCATTTTTGGGCGATTCTTACGGCATTGGTCGCTGCACCGACGCGAAGGTTGTCTGCGACGATAAACATATTAAGTACATTTTTTCTGTAGAGATCGTTACGGATACGCCCGACAAAGGTCTCGTTCTGATCGACACAGGCTGCCGGCATCGGGTATTCACTCTCAGCAGGATTGTCAAGAACAATGACATTTGGCGCTTTTCTAAGTAGTTCTCTGGCTTCATTAGCATCCACATCGGCATCAAAGGTCAGTGTCAGTGTCTCTGCGTGGCCGCGCAGTGTCGGTACGCGAACACAGGTGGCACACACTTCGACGCTCTTGCCGAGGATCTTCACCGTCTCGTTGACCATCTTCATCTCTTCTTTGGTATAGCCGTTTTCCATAAACACGTCGATCTGTGGGATGACGTTCAGGGCGATCTGGTGAGGGAATGCCTTATGCTCAGACTCATCAAGTTTAAACTGGAAAAAGTCCTGCATCTGTTTCACGAGCTCTTCCATAGCTTCTTTGCCGCCGCCTGATGTTGCCTGATAGGTGGATACGTCGACGCGCTGAAGGTCATAGGCTTCGTCCAGAGGCTTAAGCGCTTGGACCATCTGAATGGTAGAACAGTTGGGGTTGGCGATGATCCCTGTCGTCTTCCATTCGTTTATCTCTTCAGGGTTGACTTCGGGAACGACCAGGGGAACGTCTTCATTCATTCTAAAGTGGCTCGTGTTGTCGATAACGACAGCCCCCGCTTCGGCCGCAAAGGGTGCATATTTTTCAGAGATAGAACCGCCGGCAGAGAAAAGAGCGATCTCTATCTCTTCTTCATGAAAGACGGTCTCGGTGAGTTCTTTGATGACAAGATCATCTCCGTTGAACTCTATAGTATTACCTGCTGAACGCTCGCTCGCCAAAGGCACGATCTTGTTAAAGGGAAAATCGATCTCTTCAAAGATGCGAAAGATCTCTTCGCCGACGGCTCCGGTGGCACCGACTACGGCTACATTATATTTTTTCAATCTTTATCCTTTCAAATTGTATTGTTGAATTTTTTTCTCCAAGACGGCGCTTGTCATTCCAAGTATTTTGGAACTCTCTTTTAAATCCATCTTGCATGAGAGCAGGACCTCTTCTATAAGTTCTTTCTCCATGTCCGAGATAGACTTCTGCTTTTGACGACTCTCCAAGAAGAGCTCGTCAGGCGAGATGATCTCTCCCTCGCTCAAGATCGTTGCACGTTCAACGACCGAGACAAGTTCCCTGATGTTTCCCGGCCATCTGTAAGCAAGAAGTGCTTTTTTGGCTTCGTCGTCAAAACTCTTTAGGTCGAAGCCGTACTTTTCGCAATTGTCTGCAAGCACTTTCTGGGCTATATCCAAGATCTCCTCTTGCCGTTCTCTAAGCGGAGGGATAGGGAGAGGAATGGTGTTTAAACGGTAATAGAGGTCTTCTCTAAACTCGGACTCATCAATATGCAGATGTAAGTCGGCATTCGTGGCAGAGACGATGCGCACATCTATCTTTACCGGTTTTTTGGAGCCCAAGCGCTGAACCTCTCTCTCTTGAAGGACGCGAAGAAGCTTGGCCTGGACAGCGTAAGGCATCTCGCCTATCTCGTCTAAAAAGAGTGTCCCGCCCTCGGCCAGTTCAAATTGACCCGGTTTGGCCGTGACCGCATCGGTAAAGGCGCCTTTCTCAAAGCCAAAAAGCTCGCTTTCGATCAGGTTGTCGGGAATAGCAGCCATATTGATGGCGATAAAAGGTTTTTTGCTTCGGGGCGAAGTCTCATGTATAAACTTCGCAAAGACCTCTTTGCCGACGCCGCTCTCGCCTGTAAGCAAGATGGAGGCATCTGTTTTTGCCGCTTTTTGAGCTATCTTGAGGGCCTTTTCCAAGGCTGGGGAGTTAGCCGCAAAGTTCTGGTCGGAAGCGTGTTTCTTCGTCTTTTTAGGCGTCTTTTTTACGACTTCTTGGATCTTGTGTGAGCGCTTGATGGCGGTGACGAGCGTCTCGATCTCAAATGGTTTGAGTAAAAAGTCCTTGACGCCCAGCTGGATGGAATCAATGGCTTTTTGTAGGGTGGCGTTTCCCGTCATGATAATGACCTCATACTTACCTCCAAGCTTTTTTACAAACTCTATTCCGTCCATTCCGGGCATATTGATGTCAGTTACGATAAGTTCAAAGCTGTCGTCCAGTTTTGGCAGTGCATCTTTGGCACTCTTGAAACTGACAATCTCAAATTCATCATAATCTCCCATAGCGATTTCAAGGGATTTACGCATATTAATATCATCTTCGACAATCGCGATCTTCACGTATTTCCTTTGCTGGGGGTAGAATTAGTCTGAAATCAGTCGCGTGATTATAGCGTAGTCATCATTAAAATCGACTGTTATATAGGTAGGAGGAATGGTTATGCTGATGAGAGAAGAGCTTTTCATATTGCTGACTTTTTCATGCGAGCGTGTGTGCAGAGCGTGATACATCATGAAATCAATGATCTTCTCTCTGTTTGTATGCATGAGTCTGTCAAGATCGGTCTCATCAGGAGAGTGCAGTGTGAGCTCTTGAGCTTTGACGGCTTTGATCTCCTGCATGGCTTTAGAAAAATGATAAGACTCAGAGATTACCACCGCATCCTTTATCTGTGCGCGGTAGCTTAAGATGTAGGTCTGTGAGGCGTTCAGCCAAGTGGCTGTTAAGATCAGCGCGAGGCTAAGATAGAACGCCATTGCTCAGGGTCGATTGATAGTTCCATCTCTACTTCGCAGAGGCCCTCTTTAAAGAGAGTTTCGACGATCTCGGCTTCGGCAATGACCGCGTCGACAAAGGTACGGACCTCAGAACGCTGAACCATCATGTTTTTGATCTTGTCCGAACCTTCAATTCTTACGCCCTTGAGCTTTTCGGCCAAGAGTCTGTAAGCGTCCGCGATGGCTGCACGCTTTGCAAGCGCATAAGCCTGGGCCGGAGAAGAGGTCATTGTCGGGGCTACGCCCTGGCCAATAACATTGATACGAATTTTCTTATAGTTGGGTGCTTCTGTCTTGGGCATCTGTTTGGTCGGCTTCTGCATGTCTTGCGGACAGACATGCTCACTCTCTTCCTCTTTTGCTTGAACCTTTTCTTCCGCTGGTGGGATCGGTGCTACAACAACAGGCTGAACAACAACGGGTTTGACTACAACAGGCTCGACGGTCTGTAGCTTTTCCGGCTCTTGCGGAGTGTTCTGTGGTACTTCTTCGGCAAACGCGAAAGCCGATAGAAGTGCACTGAGTAGTAAGGTTTTTTTCATTATACGTCCTTGCATCTTAAATATATGAAAGAAATAAAGCAAGGTCCGTTCCAAAGTTTAATGGATTTCTCTTATTAAGGCTCTGTTTGGGGAAGAGAGTGCGGTAGGGGGTGTAAATTATGGGGCCTGGAAGATGAGAAGCCTACTCTTCAGTAGCCTCATTCTCTTCTTCGTTTTCCTCTTTTTTAAGACAGCGTGAAATGCTTTGTACGTCATCTCCCTTGATGATATAAACGCCCGAAGTGTTACGCCCGGATTTAGAGATCGTCTGCATATCTACACGGATCATTTTACCGCTTTTAGTCAGTGCCATCATGTCCATTGACTCGTCTACCATGAGACATCCGACGACATGGGCACCCGTTTTATTGTTAAGTTTCATAGCGATTACACCCGAACCTGCACGGTTGGTCAAACGGTACTCTTCTGCGGTTGTTCGTTTACCGATACCCTTTTCACTGACGGTCAGGATCTCCTGTTCGTCATCTCGAATGATATTCGCATCGATGACATAATCACCCTCATGCTTGAACTTGATACCTCTTACACCGCGCGTCGTACGGCCCTGATCCCTGGTCTTGCCGATCTCGAACTTGATACACTGGGCCTGATGGGTCAGTATAAAGAGATATTGCGTGTCGATTGTAGAGATTTTAGCCGTAACAAGGGTGTCATCTTCATCAAGAACGATTGCACGTACGCCGTTTGAGCGGACATTGGCGAATTCGCTCAGGTTTGTACGTTTGACGATACCGTTTTTCGTAAAGAAGACCAGAGAGTTCTCCGCATTAAAATCTGTAGTCGGAATGATTGACTGGATCTCTTCATCCTGAATAAGGTTGATCAGGTTGACAATTGCCTTGCCTTTTGCCGTACGGGAGCCTTCAGGGATACGGTAAACCTTCAACCAGTGAAGCTGTCCGCGGTTTGTAACGATCAGCAGAGTGTCATGCGTATTACAGGTGAAGAAACTCTCTATAAAGTCATCGTCATAGGTGGTCACGGCAGTCTTGCCTTTTCCGCCTCTATGCTGTTTTTCATACTGGGCCAGAGGTACACGCTTGATATACCCGCGGTGAGTAATAGTGACGACCATTGGCTCGTTCGGGATAAGGTCTTCGATATCGATATCGTCATAGTTGTCGACGATATCAGTAAGCCTAGGCGTGGTAAGTACCTCTTTCGCTTCCAACAGCTCTTCTTTGATAATGTTTTGAAGCACCTCTTCACTCTTTAGAATAGACTCAAGATACTCTATCAACGCATGAAGCTCTTTAAGCTCATTTTCGATCTTTTCGCGTTCGAGACCCGTGAGCTTTTGAAGGCGCATATCCAAGATGGCCTGGGCTTGAAGGTCAGAGAAAGAGAATTCATTCATCAAGCCTTCTTTGGCCGCCGCAGTATCGGAAGAGGCGCGGATCAGTTTGATGATGGCTTCGATATGGTCAAGCGCTTTTTTGAGACCCTCCAGGATGTGTGCTTTGGCCTTCGCTTTCTCAAGGTCAAAGATCGTTCGACGGATGATCACTGTTTTACGGTGAGAGATGAAAGTGTTCAATACTTCCATTAACCTAAAGACTTTCGGTTCCTGGTTCTTGATCGCAAGCATGATGATACCGAATGTCGTCTGCATGTTGGTCTGTTTATAGAGGTTGTTTAAAACGATCTCCTGCATCGCATCACGCTTCAGTTCGATGACGACACGGATACCTTCACGGTCTGATTCATCACGGATCTCCGAGATACCTTCAATAGACTTGTCGCGAACGAGAATCGCAATATTTTCGATCAGACGTGACTTATTGACCTGATAAGGGAGCTCGTCGATGACGATAACGTCTTTATTCCCCTTCTTTTCAATATGGGTCTTGGCCCGAAGTTTGATGCGCCCGCGTCCCGTCTCATATGCGTCCAAGATCCCTTTTTGGCCGTAAATAGTCGCACCGGTAGGAAAGTCGGGCGCCTTGATAAACTGCATGATGTCGTTCAAGGTGGCTTCCGGGTTTTCCAGAAGATGAATGAGCCCGGAGAGGACCTCGCCAGGATTATGCGGAGGGATGTTTGTCGCCATACCCACAGCGATACCGGAAGAACCGTTGATCAAAAGGTTGGGAACACGTGTCGGAAAGACGGAAGGTTCTTGGGTCGTGGCATCGTAGTTGTCTATCATATCAACGGTGTCTTTGTCCAGATCTTTCATCAGTTCGCCGGCGTATTTTGTCATACGTGCTTCGGTATAACGCATGGCAGCCGCGTTGTCGCCGTCAACGGAACCGAAGTTTCCTTGACCGTCTACCAAGGTCATACGCATGGAGAAGTCTTGGGCCATACGGACAAGCGCGTCATATACGGAATTGTCACCGTGAGGGTGGTACTGACCGATCACATCACCGACGATACGGGCAGATTTTTTATATTTTGCACCCGCTGAGAGGTTGAGTTTATCCATTGCATACAGGATACGGCGGTGAACAGGTTTGAGCCCGTCACGGACATCGGGTAGGGCACGACCAATGATAACACTCATCGAGTAATCAAGGTAAGAGGCCTTAACGGTATCTTCTATATTAATGTTTTCAATATTCTGGCTGTTTTCCAGTAAGTCGCTCATGCAAATCCTCTTCTATATTATGAAAACTGTTTAGTTTTCTAAAAATTGTCTAGATAATATCAAAGATAGGTTAAGTTATAGATAAAGCATAAGCGTAAAACTTAAAGAAAAGATTTAAAATTAAAAATAAGCGTTAAAAGGTAACAAAGGGTAAGGAATATGATATAAAAATTTCAAATGATTAAAAATTAATCATTAGCCAAAAAAAAAATTAAAAATCTAAGGTTATACTATGTCCAAATTTGTTCACAAGGAAAGTTCAATGAAAAAATTGTTCGCAGCGTTACTGCTTACTCCTCTTCTTGCTTTAGCAGAAGATACCCCGACGTTAGATACGGGAGATACGGCTTGGATGATGGTCTCTACAGCCTTTGTTATGTTGATGACTCCAGCTGGTTTGGCTCTGTTTTATGGTGGTATGACACGTTCTAAGAGCATACTCAATACTTACCTTATGGTTTTGGCAGCATTTGTTGTCGGTTTTGTCGTTTGGATTGCCGCGGGTTATTCAATCGCTTTTGGTACGGCCGAGAGTGCCGGTATGCAGAAAGTTATCGGCGGTTTCGGAAACGTGTTCCTAAACGGTATCGCATGGAATGAGTTAAGCGGCACCTATCCTGCTTATGTATTCATTGTATTCCAGGGGACATTCGCTGCTATCACGGTTGCTATTGCTTCGGGTTCAGTAGTTGAGCGTATCAAGTTCTCTACGTGGATCGTCTTTGTTGCGATCTGGGGCCTTGTAGTATATGCTCCGATCACGCACATGGTATGGGGTGGAGACGGTGCACTACTGTTTGATGAAGGTGCTCTTGACTTTGCCGGCGGTACGGTTGTCCACATGAATGGTGGTCTTGCAGGCCTTGTTCTCGCTATCTTGGTCGGTAAACGTGTTGGTTATCCGAAGACTGCGATGAAACCTGCTTCAGTAATCCTGACTGCTCTTGGTGCGGCGCTTCTTTGGTTCGGTTGGTACGGATTTAACGGTGGATCTGCATTCGGTGCAAACGAGATCGCGGGTCTTGCTTTCTTGACAACGACTATTGCAGCTTCTGTTGCGACTATCGCTTGGATGGTTGTTGAGTATATCGTTTACAAAAAACCTACACTTCTTGGCGCGGCAACGGGTGCGATCGCGGGTCTTGTAGCGATCACTCCGGCAGCCGGTTTCGTTGACGTGACTGGTGCCTTTATCATCGGTACTGTCGGTTCACTCTTCGCGTTCTTCGGTGTTACGGTGCTGAAGAAGAAACTGGGTTACGACGACTCTTTAGATGCATTCGGTGTCCACTTCCTAGCGGGTCTATGGGGTGCACTGGCAACAGGTATCTTCGCACTTAACGATCAAGATCTTCTTTGGGATGGGCCGCTTAAAGCGACAGGTGACAGAATGGGACAAATCTTCGTACAGCTTGAGTCTGTTGTAGTTGTCGGTCTGTTTACACTTATCGGAACAGTTGTTGTTTACTACATCGCGGTAGCTATCACTGGCGGAAGACGTGTTGTTGAAGACAAAGAGGTTATGGGCCTTGATGAGTCTGTTCACGGTGAGCGTGGGTTCAACCTTTAAGTTTCGCTTTTGCGAGACTATACTAATATAGCGTTATATAAAAGGAAATATCTATGAAAAAAATTGAAGCGGTAGTAAAACCATTCAAATTAGAAGATGTAAAAGATGCACTGGCGGAAATCGGTGTAACAGGTATGACTGTAAGTGAAGTAAAAGGTTACGGTCGTCAACAGGGGCATAGCGAACTTTATCGCGGTGCGGAATATGTGGTTGATTTTCTTCCGAAGATCAAGATCGAACTTGTAGTCGCATCGGAGAGCGTTGAGCAGACAGTTAACACGATTGTCGAAGCGGCTCGTACCGGTAAGATTGGTGACGGTAAGATCTTTGTTTCTGAAATCGATCAAATCGTTCGTATCAGAACGGGTGAAACCGACAACGAAGCAGTATAAGAACTGTCTCTTATACACATCTCCGAGCCCACGAGACCCACATTGAT
>CAXGZT010000116.1:0-7981 GCA_964014335.1 uncultured Campylobacterales bacterium
TCATTGTAGGTGTCGGTCTTGTTGCCGGCATAGATACGTGGCTGGACGCGAAAAAGACTCAGATACAACAGGCTGGTGATAACGCAATCACAAACGCACTATAAACTAGTCTTTGTCACTCCCGGGCCCTGCTCGGGTAGACCCCTGAAAAATATACCCTCTATACAAAACCCAGATAACTGCTTTTACCCAATACTCTCTTTTTTCAAAACGATATAAACGTTCTTCCCAAAGATGTGACGGAAAAAATTATCCATGAACCGGCTTAGCGGAAAGAGAAACCGGTCATAAAAGATCAAGGCCCCCGTGTTGATTCCGCCGTCTTTATCTCCTATGTACTTGTATAAGAGTGTCGCAAAGAACCCTGCGGAGTCCACATATTCTGATTTCTCTATGCCGTAACCGGACTCCTTCGCCAACTGCTTTAAGGATTTTGCCGTATAACGTCTGTAGTGTCCCACCTTGGTGTCCATAGCAGAAAAGAGGAGCATGAAGGCGGGTACATAGATCAAAATCCTTCCGCCCTCTTTCAGCTTGGATCTCAACTCCTTCAGAAGCGCTTTGTCATCTTCGATATGCTCGATCACATTAAGGGTATAGATATACTCAAGGCTCTGCGCTTTGATCGACTCCAGAGCGTTGTAGACATTTAAGCCGCTTTTTTCGATCCTCTTGGCCTGCGCACTGTCGGGCTCCAGACATGAGACAGGCAAGCCCCTTTCCTTCAAAATCCGGGCAAAGGTGCCTATGCCTGCTCCGAAGTCCAATATACTCTTTGCAGACCCGGCATGCTCTGTTACCAGGTCGATAAGGTATTGATTGTAGTTGTGGGCTTCTTGCATGACCTCTAAGTTGTCGGTGCCGCTATAGCTGCTCATTCTTCTCCTTGCAGTGTTGTGAATTCAAGGCCGTTTCAGGCATCTATTTAAAGTTCAAGATCTTATGTTCGAAATCAACATTATGTTGATGGGTAATCGCATTTAGAACGAGGCCCAGGGAGAGCGATAGTATCGTGACAATACCCAGTCCTGTCGAGAGTATGGCAAGGGGAAGATGGTAGATATACCGATGCTCTATCCAGTCGTTTATGACAGGCAGAGAGGAGAAGAGCGTAAGGAATGCGAAAAATATCGTAAAAGAAGCATAAAACTTCAAGGGTTTATAGACCCGGAAAATATTCACGATGGTAAAGAGAACCTTTAGACCGTCTTGATAGGTATGCAGTTTCGAGAAACTCCCCTCCGGCCGGTCGATAAAGTCTATGGGTATCTCTTTGATAGTGAATCTTTTATCAAGGATATGCAGGGTCATATCGGTCTCCAGTTGAAAACCGGTGACCATGATGGGGTAGTTCTTTACGAACTTTCTGCTTAAGACCCGGTATCCGCTCATGATATCCTCGAGGTCACTTTTAAACAAAAAGTTGATAAGGTTCCTAACGAGTCTGTTCCCAAATCCGTGAAGACTGCGGCTGTTCTCCTTTTTATAGGCCCCGCTTGAGTGGCGGTCGCCTACGACGACATCGGTATGTCCCTCCATAACAGGCTGAAGGAGCCTATGGACCTCTTTTGCGGGATAGGTGAGATCGGCATCTGCCATGATATAGATATCTGCCTCGTACTCAGTAAATACCTTGCGAATGGCAAAACCCTTGCCCTGCTTGCTCTCGAAGATGAGTTCTGCATTGAGCTGATGTTTGATGATGGTCTCTTCGGCGATTTTGGAGGTCGCGTCTTTGGAGTTATTGTCGACGACAACAATCTTGGCCTGAGGCAGTTCTCTGGCAAAGTCGAGCAGTGTCTGCCGTATCGTCAACTCCTCGTTATAGGCAGGAAGGGCGAGGATGATATCAGTGCTTTTCAATTCTTTTCCATTATGCTGTTTCTGTCTTTCATCGTATATTTAAACAGGGCCTGATTATCTAGGATAAGAAGGGGTTCTAGGCCTATGGCTTTGAGGCGCTTAAAGTCGAGTACCTGTTGGATGTTCCTGAAAGAGTGGAGGTAATAATCGGGCCGAGTATAAGCCAAGAGCTGCTGAAGCTCCTCTTCCTTGATGCCTTCAGGCTTCATCATACGGATATAGATCTCTTTCATCGAGGCACTCTTCTGCTCAAACCATCCGATACTGCAGCTGGGTATCATCTCGAGTGTGGGGTTGAGGTAGAGAGCAAAGTAGGTGTTTAGGTTAAAGGAGTTACTTAAAAAACGCCTGTTGTCTAACTTTTTGTTTGAGAAAAAGCCTTTGGTCTGGAGGAGCTCCTTGGATCTTGTTTCGTTCGTCTGCATCGAATAAGCGAACATGGCTATCGTATAAGGGATGGCAAGGAGATAAAACAGCGGCCTGCTACTGGCAGAGCGGATGATATGCCACATCCTAAAGAGATAATAGAGTACTCTGCGGGAGAGGAGCATATTGCTTATGTTCCTGAACTCAATCAGAAGGTACAGAAGCATAAGCGATCTTAGCAGGAGGAAATAACGAACCTGTATGATCCACAAAATAGAGGTGATCAGCAGAAAAAGCGCTAGAGGCTGTTTTTGAAAGTAGGCATAAAACTTATAGGTTATCACAGTGATGATTCCTCCGAAGAAGAGGACCAAGGCGTAATAGTTAAAGAGAGAGAGAAAGCCAAAGAGTGCTTTGCCCTCGCCGACCTCTAGGCCCGAGCGGAGGCTCTGGTCTGTCAAAAGGTTCCAGACAGTCTGCAAATAGGCTGTCCCGTCCAGAGAGAGATGGAGTGCAAGCCCCAGTAAAGAAGCAATAAATACCGCACTGAAGGCTTTTGCATCCTTGAGTGTCAGGTAGACCAGGCCTATGGAGCCTGTATAAAGAAAGAAGAGATAATAGGAGGGGGCATAGAAGAGGGTAAGGATAAAAAGAAGGATCCCGCGTTCTTTGAAGAGTAGAGCTGCCATCACATATAGACCGGAGAGCAGGTCGGGGCGTACCGTGATATAACGGTCGTCTCCTAAGATTACGATGGCCAAGACAAGCAGTATATGCACGCTTCCGAGCCTCATATCGCTGTATTTGATCAGAAGCTGGTCGATCAGAAGCATCATAAGAAACAAGACAGTAGCGGTAATCGCCGTATGCACGCTATGATAAGGAATGAACTCTAGGTAGAGTGCTATTATACTGTGCCAGACGTGCCAGGGGTCATACTCTCTAAAGAAAAGCGAATGAGGAAAAACATCCGCCCAAGACTCCATGATTTCGGGGTGGGCCGCAAAGGCAATATGGCGCATTCCGTCATCCAGCATTGAAAAGCCGGCAAAATAGGAAAAGAGGAGGGCACTAAAGGCGTAGATCATCCATCTGAGGTAGGGGGGAATGGTGTTAACAGTCTGATGCATCATAACTCTTTATAGCCGTTTATGCCAGGAAGTGTTTGGTGAAGATAAAGCCTATGCCGGCAAAGAGTACGGTCCCAAAAAGGTTGAGCCCCATATTGATCGCGGCCATGCCGTAATGACCGCTGTGTGCAAGCATAAAACTGTCAATGGCAAAGGTAGAGTAGGTGGTCAGTGCACCCAAGATACCGCTCGTGATAAAGGTATAGACTCTGGTGTCATGAGAAAAAATCGAACTGAAGGTGAACAGAGCAAACATAATACCTATAATCAAACTTCCTAAGAGATTGACAAACAGGATTCCGTAAGGAAGAGTATGCGGATAATGATGAGAGATATAGTTGTTGATCAGATAGCGCAGGCTGGCGCCGATAAAACCGCCGCTACCGACAGCCAAGAGTGTTAGCATGTTCATCATATATCTCCTGCATCTTGATTCGTGTCTTGCTCAACCACTCTTTATCATCTTTATCGGCAACAAAGGCGTCCAGAAAGACAACATGTAGTTTTTTAAAAGGATAAAATATTTTTGTTCCCGAATCAAAGGTGCTTGATGTGCCTACAAGTACGACGGGCTGAACGGTGAGTTGAAGCTTGTTGGCAACCATCTGTGCGCCGGGTTTGAAGGTATGGATGCGTTTGTCTTTGGAACGTGTGCCTTCGGGAAAAATAGCGACGACGCGTCCCGAGTCTATACGGTCTTTACACTCTTTTATCAGTGTGATAAGCGCTGTTTTACTCTCTCGTTGCAAAGGGATATCATTAGGAAGCTTTACCCCCAGTCCTAAAAAAGGCATATCAAAAAGCTCCTGTTTTGCTACCCATGCAAGGTCAGCCTCAGTGACACCTTCCAAAAGCGGAATATCGATTCCGCTTTGGTGATTGACAAGCAGCATCTGGGCTTGAGGATCCTCTTTGCCGAAGGTCTTTATCCTATAAAAGAGCCCCCTGTTTACAATGGCGGAACTGAGTTTTATGCCAAAGGGTTTTGGTAAAAGTTTAAAGAAAAGGATTAAAAAGCTGACGGCAATAAAAATAACAGCCGCCGCATAATAAAAACTAATTTTTGCAAAGGTCTTCATCTTTTACCCATCCTATTTGATTGTTTTGCATTCGTATTTTGGTAAAACCTTGGGTCTCGCCAAGGAGTTCGGTCGTAAATCGATAAGGGACCTGCTCGAATATAGTCCCGTTTCTCATCGGCAGGAGATAGATATTTGAGTCTTCTTTAATGCAAACATGCTGAATCGGTACCGCGAGTTTGGCGATAAAAAACAGAGGAAGGAGAAAGATGAGAAGATAAAACTTTTTGCGTCTAAGAAGAAAGAGTATCAGCCCTATTGCTGAGATGGCGCCGGCAATAACCATCTTTTGGAAGGAGTGCGTATTTTGTGTAGGCGCAAGGTCTGTCTGGGTACTCACGCGGTCATTT
Organism: uncultured Campylobacterales bacterium; assembly: GCA_964014335.1. Taxonomy (GTDB): domain Bacteria; phylum Campylobacterota; class Campylobacteria; order Campylobacterales; family Sulfurimonadaceae. Next base: position 4,789 of record CAXGZT010000116.1, read on the forward strand.
TCGACGACAATAGGGATAACAAGGTCTTGAAAGCGGCGGGTGTTTAAGTTGAAATATGAAAACTTAAGTTCGTTTAGCTGTTTGGATACGACAGCATAATAGGTGATTTTTGAGTAGGGGAGGTCGGCTTCGTAGGAATCTATTCCCTCTTTTGTGGCTACATTTAATGAAAAATTTTCAAGATTAGCCATCTTTGCTTCGGCCGAGAAGACAACGATATTATGTTGGTTGTCATATTGTGATGTTTTATATTCAAGGACCCTGAACTCATTTGCCAAAACAGATGAAAAGTCTGTTTCGGGGTTCAGGCAGACCGTCTCGATATCAACACCTTTTAAGGTCTCCGTGAGTTCGCCGCCTGTCTTTTCAAAGCTTAACGAGGTCGAAATATCGGGAGTCTTTACGCGGTTTCCCGTAACTTGAAAGTAGAAGGTGTCGTAAAAGTAGGGGGTTACGACTTTTCGGATATGCTCTTCGGAGAGGAGTGTGACGCCTACGGAGTTTGAAAATTCATAGCTGATGTTGTAGTCTTCTTGCGCGGATAAGGCTTTGATGGTCAGGGTAAAGAGTTGCCCTTTAAAGAGCTTTTTCGGGAGTTCATAATAAGACTGATAGAGAAGTTTGGCCTGGATCTCTTCCGCATTGAGGCTGTCATTCTCCTGGGTGCCATTCACTTCGGCTTGGCCGGCGTCTTCACTTACATTGGAAAAGGCTAGCGTAAAGCTTAGAAGTAAAAGGAGAAAAAAGCGCATTTACGCAAAGAACCCTTCAATCATCTTAACACCGTCATCTGAACCTAGGATACTTTCCATAGCGCGTTCAGGATGGGGCATAAGGCCAAAGACGTTTTTCTGCGCATTACAAACACCGGCAATAGCATCTACAGAGCCGTTTGGATTGGAGATGTTACCCGATTCATCGCAATAATGAAGCAAGACCTGCTCATTATCATAGAGTGACTTTTTTGATTTTTCGTCGATAAAGTAGTTTCCGTCATGATGAGCGATGGGAATATTGACGACATCATCAATAGCGAGTTTTCGCAAAAAATCATTACTGTTAGAGGCAACACGAAGATGATGATGTTTAGAGATAAAGTGAAGCCCCTCGTTACGTTTTAACGCACCGGGCAGTAGGCCAGACTCTGTGAGGACCTGAAATCCGTTACAGATGCCTAAGACCTTGCCGCCCTTGCCCGCATGTGAAGCCACCGCTTCCATAACAGGTGAAAAACGGGCGATGGCCCCTGAACGAAGATAATCACCGTAAGAGAACCCGCCTGCGATAACGACAAGGTCGCTTTTAGGGTTTATACCTCTCTCTTTATGCCAGACTATCTCGACTTCTGCACCCAGTCTTTCGAAAGCATACTGTGTGTCATATTCACAGTTTGTACCCGGAAATTGAACTACACTTACTTTCATGAAACAATCTCGATTTCATAATCCTCAATAACGGTGTTTGCAAGAAGTGATTCACACATCTCGGTAACTTCTTTTTTAGCTTCAGCTTCGTTTTCCGACGAGAGTTTTAAAACGATCTGTTTACCTACACGAACGTCTTTTACACCGTTAAATTTAAGTGAGTCAAGAGCATGATGAACTGCTTTTCCTTGAGAGTCCAGTACGCCTGCTTTAAGTGAAATATTTACGATTGCTTTCATTTGGTTCCTTGTTTATCTGCTTGTTCTGTTAAAAAGGCGGGGTTATTCACCTTTTCTCAAGAGGTACTATCCTAATATTCTTTCTAATACCTGTTCGTAGGCAACCTTAAGCCCGCCTAGACCTTGACGGAATCTGTCTTTGTCCATCTTTTCCCCTGTTTCCATGTCCCAAAAGCGGCAGTTGTCCGGAGAGATCTCATCTACCAGGATGATATTCCCGTCCTTGTCTTTCCCGAACTCCAGTTTAAAGTCAACAAGTTTCAGTCCCTTGTCCGCAAAATAAGGTTTCAAGATATCATTGATTTGACGGGCCATACGACGAAGTTTGTCCAGTTCGTCTTGGTAATCAACCAGTTCGAGGATAAGGGCATGTTGGTCATTAAGCTTTGGATCGCCTAATTCATCATTCTTGTAATCGAACTCCACGAGAGTAAAAGGAAGTACCTTTCCGTCTTCTATGCCAAGGTTTTTACTCAGACTTCCGGTAGCGATATTACGAACGATGACCTCAATCAAAATGACCTCGGCTTTTTTATGAAGCATATGGTTGTCATCAAGCATCTGCACGAAGTGTGTCGGGATACCCTTGGCCTCAAGAAGTTTAAAAAGCTCAGTCGAAATCTTATTATTGAGGGCGCCTTTGCCTGCTTCTGACGATTTCTTTCCGCCGTTAAAGGCTGTTAAATCGTCTTTGAATTCTGAGATAACAAGGTTCTCGTCCTCCGTGAGGAAAAGTCTTTTTGCCTTCCCTTCATAGAGTAGTTCTCTTTTTTCCATTTTTATCTCCCTTTCATAATTTGTAGAGCCGTAGCGATGCCTACCGCCTCTTTTAACTGAAGATCTTTATTAAGATCCTCTTCGGTGATAAGATTCTTGTTTTTAGCCTCTTCTTCCTTAGGCTTGTCCCCGTTGACCTTCGCAAGCTCGCTTTCTAGATGCTTTTTAAGATCGGCCTCTTTGATGCTATAGCCGCTGGTATAGTTTTTAATCTCACCGAGATGGACTTCGACATCCGGTTTTACGCCGACAGCTTGGATAGTGCGGCCGCTTGGAAGATAATAGCGAGCGATAGTCAGTTTAATAGCTTCCGTCTCGGTAATAGGAAGGATGACCTGGACAGAGCCCTTGCCGAAAGTGTTTTCTCCAACGATAACGGCACGTTTATGGTCTTGCAAGGCACCTGAAACGATTTCTGAAGCCGAGGCTGAACCTTCATTGACCAGCACGACAATCGGCGCCTCGCTGTAGGTACCAGAAGGTTTTGCGGAATATGTCTTCTCTTCTTCTTTATCGCGCCCTTTTTGAGAGACGATTACGCCCTCTTGAACAAAAAGGTCAACCAGGCCTACGGCTTGGTCGAGCAGCCCGCCTGGGTTGTTTCTTAAGTCTAAGATGATGCCCTTGTTCTTATTGGCAGGTTTTTTCAGTTCTTTCTCTACGCCTTTAACAACTTTTTTGTCAAAGCTGGTGACGCGTAGGTAGAGGATGTTGTCGCTGATGTTTTTCGCGTATACGGACTGGATTTTGATG
>CAXGZT010000117.1:0-7830 GCA_964014335.1 uncultured Campylobacterales bacterium
TCGTGGGCTCGGAGATGTGTATAAGAGACAGATCTCATCCTCTATCATCGAAGCTGGCTCTTCTACAGGCTGTGCATCCATCTCATCGGGTGTCGGAACAGGGGAACGCACTTCCGCCGGTATATCCTGGGCTGGGGGTTCGGGTTCTGTTTTAGTGCAGGGGAGGTTTTTGATCTTGGTGTCGAATCCGAAGATCTCTTTTACGAAATGCTTGATAACGCCCCATCCGTGACGAAGCTTCTCCTTGCACTCATCTTTAGCGCAAGACTCCCAGGTCAAAAGATCATTTTCAAAATTCTTGTAGAAGATGTTCTCGCCGAAACATTGACCCAGTTCGGCACTTCTGTCGTTTAGGGAGTTGAGAAGTTTCTCAAAATGTTGGGCACCGATATCGGGCTTTTTATCCTGAACAGGAGTTTGGGGTTCTTCCATCACAGGCGTTGCAGCAGGGCTTGGGGCCTCTTCTAATACGGGTGCCGCTTCCTCTTCCTTGGTAGGAACAACTTCACTCTGCCTTACCTGGGAGCTTGGAGCAGGAGCCGTCTGCTGCATTTGAGGTGAAGGCACAGAGGCCGTCTTCTTGATCTCCGGGCGTTCGATCTGCGCTTCAAGCTCTTCGATCATCTGATCGACCTCTTTGATACGCAAGGCTTCGACCATCTTGAAAAAGACAAGAGAGAGGACAAAGGCGCTATCGGCATTGATACTGAAAAGAGACTTTGCATCGCTCAGAATCCTGAAGAAACGCTCCAGGATAAGCGTCGAGTAGTTCCCGTCTTGAAGATAGAGGCGCTCTTTTAGATAGGCGATAAGTTCATCGACTACCATCTCTCCTTCATAATCTTCCAGGGTTTTGACATGCTCGACGATCGCTTCTTGGTCTTTGTCGAAGATAGACTGAAAGATAGCATTGATAAACTCGGGATCGATCAGTCCAAGCATATCCGTTACGGTCTGGACATCGACGAAATTCTTGGAAAAGATGATGGCCTGATCCAGAAGGGTCAGCGTGTCACGAAGAGAGCCTGAACCGCTTCGGGCAAGGATCTCCAGGGCCTCGTTTTGATACTCTATATTTTCAAGATGCATGATATGGCTAAGGTGGTTGATGATATTGACCGTCGATATCTTTTTAAACCTGAAATGCTGAGTACGGCTGAGAATGGTCGCGGGAAGTTTAAGCGGGTCTGTCGTCGCCAGGATGAATTTTACGAAGGGAGGAGGCTCTTCAAGGGTCTTTAAAAGAGCATTAAAGGCCTCTTTTGTCAGCATATGGACTTCATCGATGATAAAGATCTTGAAACGCGCCGAGGCAGGTTTGTATTTTGTATGCTCGATAAGGTCGCGGATATCGTCTATCTTGCGGCTGGATGCGGCATCCATCTCGATGATGTCGATATGGCGCCCTTCGTTTGCCATCGTACAGTGTTCACAGAGCTCGCAGGGTTTTGAACCCGGTCCTGTCCCGCACATTAGGGCCTTGGCAAAGATGCGCGCCGTCGAGGTCTTTCCCGAACCTCTCAGACCCGAGAAAAGATAGGCGTGGGAGAGTCTGCTCGATTCCAGGGCCAGTGAAAGTGTCTGAGCAATTGTCTCTTGGCCGATAAGGTCCTCGAAACGTTTTGGACGGTATTTTAATGCTAAGACTTCGGAACTTTCTTTCACTGCATGCCTCTTGGATAAATTGGTTCTATATTATCATAAGAAGATTAAAGTGGGGGTTAATGAGATCTTTTATAGAAGAACTTTTTATGATAGGTTCAGCCATTTTTTTGCAACGGCCCTTAAAGCTTCCGGGTTTTCCGAGGCGAAGAGTTTAAGCTCTGTGTCTGAAAATTTTTTGGAAAAGTCGTAATGGTGTTCGAGATACTCTACTATGGCTTCACCCGAATGGATAAGCAGGGTATTGTCGTCAAAATATTTCGAGATGCTTTCTGAGATCAGGGGGAAGTGGGTACAGCCAAGGATAACGGCATCGGGATGTTCAAGCTCTTTGAAGTAATGATCCATAGCACTGCGCAGGACATCGCCGCTGTATAGACCCTCCTCTACTATGGGAACAAAGAGGCCGGTAGCACAGGCAGAGACATTGGAATATTGGTTCGTTATAAGCGGTTTTTCGTAAGCACGGGAGTTGACGGTTGCCTGTGTCCCGATGATAAGGATATTGGCGTTTTTATCGTCCAGGGCATTTTCGACGGCAAGGATACCGGGTCCGACCACACCGACGACATCACAGTGGGCATGCTCTTTAAGCTCATCGAGTGCATAGGCACTGACGGTATTGCAGGCAGTGATAAGCAGGTCGATGTCAAAGTTTTTGAAAAACTCCAGGGCCTCGAGAGAGTAGCGGATGATGGTGTTTTCATCTTTGACACCGTAAGGCACTCTGGCCGTATCGCCAAAGTAGATGATCTCTTCAAAAAGTTGGTGGTCGAGCAGGCTCTTAACGACTGTCAGACCGCCCACCCCGCTATCAAATACACCGACACGCATCAGTCTGCTACACTTCGGCAGTATGACTGATGGCAGATGAACCGCACTATCTGATATTTACAATCCATCATACTTTCCTTTGTCTGGTTTTTACGCAGAGAAATTATGCGCCTTCGTTCATAAGGGCTAAGAACTCTGCATTGTCTTTTGTCTTCTTCAGCTGACCGAAGATAAATTGAAGGGCTTTTGTCTCGTTCTCCTGCTTATGAAGCATAGAGCGCAGGACAAATACTTTCTTGAGTACGTCCTCACCGATAAGAAGCTCCTCTTTACGTGTACCCGATTTAAGAAGATCAAGGGCAGGGAAGATACGGCGTTCAGCGATATGACGGCTAAGAACGACCTCGGAGTTACCTGTACCTTTGAACTCTTCAAAGATCACTTCGTCCATACGGCTTCCTGTTTCGATGAGTGCCGTCGCCACGATAGTAAGGCTTCCGCCGTTTTCGATGTTGCGTGCAGCACCGAAGAAGCGTTTCGGTTTGTGCAGGGCATTGGCATCCACACCACCGGAAAGTACCTTTCCTGATGAAGGCGTCGCGGTGTTGTAGGCCCGTGCAAGTCTCGTGATAGAGTCAAGCAGAATCACTACGTCTTTTCCCATCTCCACCTTACGTTTCGCGCGCTCGATGACAAGCTCGGCAACCTTGACGTGGTTTTTTGCCGGTTGGTCGAAAGTCGAGTTATATACCTCACCTCTGACAGAACGTTCCATATCCGTTACCTCTTCGGGACGCTCGTCGACAAGCAGGACCATAAGATCGATCTCGGGATGGTTATGCGTGATACCGTGAGCTAGTTCCTTCATCAGCTCGGTCTTACCCGAACGAGGAGGTGCGACGATAAGCCCGCGCTGTCCCTTTCCGATAGGAGAGAACATATCAAGCATGCGCCCCGTAAGTTTGTCCGGGTTATACTCAAGTTTGATCTGATCCATCGCATAAAGCGGAGTAAGGTTTTCAAAAAGAGGACGCTTTTTGCTCTCTTCAGGCGGAAGGTAGTTGATCGCTTCGATCTTAAGCAGGGCGTAATAGCGCTCCTGTTCTTTCGGGGGACGGACCTGGCCGGTGACGACATCACCGTTTCTAAGGGCGAAACGTTTGATCTGTGTACTCGAAACGTAGGCATCGTTGACGGAGTCGGAGAAGTTTGTATCGATACCGCGCAAGAAACCGTATCCATCTGACATTATCTCCAAGATACCGGTAAAGAGGATAAACCCACCCTTGTTCGTTTGTGCTTTTAAGATCTCAAAAAGAAGGTCTTGACGCTTAAGTTCATTGGGATGTTCAACCTTTAGCTCATCGGCGATCGCGACAAGGTCGTCAAGGGGTTTTGAACGAAGGTCATCAATATTGTAGCCTTCGACCGGTACATGGGTTCTGTTGTTACTGTTTTTTTTCTTGTTTGAGTTTTCGCTCATTAATGCCTCGTTTGGGAGTTGTTTTCAATAAAGAAACATCGGCAAGCCATATGGTTCTTTATGTTCTGTGTGAAGTAGCAGCTTAAAAGCTTATGAAAGGTTTGTTTTATTAAAGAAACATCGGAAAACCGATAATATTCTTTTTGTATAGCGGTATTTTATAGTAACTTGCCCTGCATGTCAAGGTTATAAAAAAAATGTGAATACTATTATTAGTTTTCATTTTCGATATGATATGATAGAATATCACAAAAATAAATGGATTAAGCTAATGAACAATCAACTGTTTTTCAAGACAAAGATCAATGAAGAGTTCTCCACTGTACTTTCAAAAGAGAGTGAGCATATCGGTTTTTACCATCTGCCTGATGCAGATACCAGCGAGTATAAGAGCTATGCTAAGAGTGTAAAACAGAAAGATATCGTTGTTGTCGGTATTGGGGGAAGTGCGCTGGGTGCCTTGGCCATATACCATTTCTTGGGATTACATCAACACTTTGATAAAAACTTGCATTTCATAGATACGACAGACCCCTTGGTCCTGCATCAAAAGATCGAACAAATCGACTTGGATGACGCACTTTTCATCATGATCTCCAAATCCGGCACGACCGTAGAGACTATTGCAGCTTTGAAATACCTGCAGACCTTTGTCCCCGTCTCGGAAAAAAATTATGTGGTTATCACCGATGCGAATTCATCTTTAGAGGAGTTTGCTAATGCGTACTCCTTAAAGGTCTTTAATATTCCTGATAATGTAGGCGGACGTTTTTCTGTGCTGTCTGCAGTAGGTCTGGTGCCTTTAGCAATCATCGGCGTGGACATCGACGCTCTTTTAGAGGGTGCAAGAAAGGTGAAGATATCATTTTTTGAAAGCCATGGGTATTGTGAGAAAATTCTGACAAAGGCGACCTATTATGCCCAGAAGAGCAACTCGTATAATATCAACTGTCTCTTCTCATACTCCGAAGCTTTCAGAGAGTTCAATGCCTGGTATGTACAACTGTGGGGAGAGAGTCTGGGAAAACAACAGCGTCACTCACAGCTCCATGTCGGGCTTACGCCTGTGGGACTTATAGGACCGACTGACCAGCACTCATTCTTGCAGTTGATCGTTGACGGTAAACGTGATAAGACGGTCACGGTCATAAAGATCAAAGATTTTGAAAACAGCATAAAGATCCCCGATGTGACCCTGCCCGCTTTGGAAAAGCTTGACATGCTTAACGGATACGGTTTTTCCGAACTGATCAACATGCAGGCCGATGCCATGATCGAGTCTTTGGAACAGTTAGAGCTCATTCCTCTGGATGTGATCGAGATCGACAAGGTCAATGAATCGACGATGGGAGAGCTGATCTATTATTATGAGCTCTTGACGGCCTTGGTCGCACAGATGCTTGATATCAATGCTTATGACCAGCCGGGTGTCGAGATGGGCAAGATTATTCTAAAAGAAAAAATGAATCAGGACAGAGCGTAATGCATGTATTGGTAACGGGCGGAGCAGGGTATATAGGCTCGCATGTGGTAAAACAGTTGATGGAAGATACGGACAGCAGTGTGACCATACTTGATAATCTTTCCACAGGGCATATGGCAACCATTCAAAGCCTGCAAAAGATATTTGATGAGAACCGGCGCGGAGATAGAAGTTTCGACTTTATTAAGGCTGAATTGTCCGAGTTTGAGAAGGTGGAAAAAATATTTAAAGAAAATAGTTTTGACGCTTTGATCCATTTTGCAGCGAGTATTGTTGTGCCAGAATCCGTTGAGGACCCTCTGAAGTACTATCTAAACAATACCGTGAACACAACGAATGTGATTAATATGTGCGTGAAATACGGTGTGGGAAAGATGATCTTCTCTTCGACTGCAGCAGTATACGGAGATGCCAAAGAGATCCCGGTCAAAGAGACGACCCTGACACAGCCGATCAACCCCTACGGCTGGAGTAAGTTGATGAGTGAGCAGGTTATTAAAGACTCTTGTGCAGCTTATGATGGCTTTGATGCCGTCATACTTCGTTACTTCAATGTGGCAGGAGCGGATGCACAAAACCGGATCGGACAGAGCTTTCCCAATGCCACACATCTGATCAAGGTGGCTGCGCAGACAGTATTGGGCCAGAGGGAGAAGATGTCTCTTTTCGGTGAGGATTATGAGACAAAAGACGGAACCTGCGAACGTGACTATATCCATGTAGACGACCTGGCCTCAGCACACTTGAAAGCTCTGGAGTATTTGCAGAGAGATGAGAAAAAATCACCGGATATTTTTAATATCGGTTACGGACATGGCTTTAGTGTCGCCGAGGTCATAAATACGATGAGAGAGGTGAGCGGTGTTGATTTCAAGGTCGAGAAAGGCCCTCGCCGTTCAGGCGATCCGGCAATACTCATTTCCGATAACTCCAAAACGAAAGAAGTTTTAGAATGGGAACCGGAGTTTGATGACATCAAAAGGATTTGCGAGACGGCACTTGCCTGGGAAAAAGCGCTAACCACTCTTTAGAAACAGGCCGGTTTGCTTCTATTGTTTACACTTCCGTATTTTTAAGCTTTTTGTTTTCCTGTTTAACTGCTTTATCAACAATAAGTCTGTATAAGATAAAATCACAGATAAATTTATAGATAAAATTTTGATAGGAAAAACATATGTACTTATTCACATCTGAGGTTGTCAGCCCGGGACACCCCGATAAATGCGCGGATATCATCGCGGACAGCATTGTTGACAGGTTGATTATGGAAGACCCGAATTCGCGCGTTGCGTCTGAAGTCTTTGTGGCAGGTAAACACGTGATCATCGGCGGCGAGGTCACGACGAAGAGCAAGATCGATGAAGCGGGATATAAGCAGATCGTTTTGGATGCTTTGTCCAGGATAGGCTACGACGGAAAGGCAGCTTTTACAAGAGAAGAGTGCCTGCACCCTGAGGACGTTGAGGTACAGGTCCTGTTAAACCGCCAATCACCTGAGATCAATCAGGGGGTTGACCAAGAAAACGGCGAGATCGGTGCCGGCGACCAGGGCATCATGTTCGGTTATGCTGATATAGAGAGCGCGGATTACATGCCTTCTGCTATCACGTACGCACGTATCTTGATGGAAAAGGTCTATCATTACGCTTTAGAGCATAACCATAAGCTTGGCGTCGATATCAAAACGCAAGTGACAATGGATTACGGCACAAAAGACAACTTTGAATCATGTCAGCCGCAAGCCATCCATACGATAGTTGTCTCGGCTCCCTGCGTGCACAGTATGGGTATCGAAGAGGTGCGTGAATTGATCATGGGGCTGATTCTCGATGCCGCGCTTCCGACGAATCTTTTTGATCCTGAACACTGTATTATCCATATCAACCCGACTGGAAAATATATTTCGCACTCTCCGCTTCATGACTCAGGTCTGACGGGACGAAAACTGATTGTAGACAGCTTTGGAGGATATGCACCTATAGGCGGCGGAGCCCAATCTTCCAAAGATTATACAAAGGTCGACAGAAGCGGGCTTTATGCAGGCCGCTGGATAGCAAAAAACATTGTTGCCGCAGGTTTGGCTAAAAAGGCTAATGTCCAGCTCTCGTATGCGATTGGTGTGGCAAAGCCGGTTTCTGTCAGTGTCGATACGATGGGAACAGGCCTTATAGACGACGGCAGGCTTTCAGAATATGTATTGGAGACATTCGCACTGACACCGCGTTGGATAACAGAAAAGTTTAATCTGGATAAGCCGTCGGCCGAAACTTTTCTATATGCGGATGTCGCGGCACGCGGTCAAGTGGGCCAAAGCGACTATCCATGGGAAAAGCTTGATGCGGTGGAAATGTTCAAAACACTTTTAAAAGGTGGAGAATGAGGATAACAGTAATAGGCTCAGGGTATGTCGGCTTGGTATCAGGAGTAT
>CAXGZT010000118.1:0-7686 GCA_964014335.1 uncultured Campylobacterales bacterium
AAATATAAGGACTTTTCCATTTTACGAAATATTTTATTTATCATAGGCGCGGGTCTTCTCACTTATTTTTCTGTTGCTACGATAGCTTCAAATGCAGATCTGATCGGATCATTCGGTGCTGACTTCGGTCTGCTCAACCACAAACTTTTCGGTTATCTCTCTTATGCGTATCCGTTCGCTTTGATGGTATCGCTTTTCTTATGGTTCAAAAACCCGGGCTTTACCCTGCGTCGTGTAGAGTTGATCCTCTCTTCCGTCCTGATGTTCTTTACCTTGACTATCTTTCAGGCACTTCTCTTTTCGGGTGCTCTGCGCGGTTCTCTTGGCGGAAACTTTGTCGACTTTCTCTCTCCCTATATCGGTTTTGCCGGGGTGTGGATATTCTGGCTGATGAGTACGGCTTTGTCCGTTATTATTCTCCTGGATAAGAGTTTAGACGAGATCAGCGAGTTTTTTGTCGAACTAAGGGTGTCGCGTTTTCTCCCTGAAAGGAAGAGAGAGCCTGTCGAAGAGCAGAGCTCTTATGAGGCCTACGAGGAGAACAAAGAGAAGATCGACACCCTTGAAGAAGAGCTGTATGAAGCGGAAACGAGCAAGGAGGAAGAGGTGAGCGAGGATGCGTTTATTCCCGAACCTCCGCCCTTGTATCCTGTCAACGAGACAAGCGATATGCCTCCTCTCCTCAAAAAAGAAGCGATTCCTGTAGAAAAACCGGAAGAAGCGCAAGCCCCTGCCGTGGAGGAGAAGAAAACGATTGTCTCCTTGGCGAAAAAGGCAAAAGAGGAGAAGCATGCCGTTATCGTAGAAGAACTTGAAGAGAACAAGCAGCTTCTTGACCAGATAGAGAAGGGCAAAATAGAAAAGCCGAAGAACTTCAAACTCCCCTCCGTTGACTTTTTACAAAAACCGGTCGCCCACGATACCCAGGTCAACGAAGAACAGCTGGATGCGAAGATCGAGGATCTTATCGAGAAGCTTGCCCATTTTAAGATTGACGGCGATGTCGTGCGTACCTATGCCGGTCCTGTCGTATCGACCTTTGAGTTCAAGCCTGCTGCAAATATCAAGGTCTCAAAGATACTGAACCTCCAAGACGATCTTGCCATGGCGCTTCGGGCGCAGACCATACGTATCCAGGCGCCTATACCGGGCAAAGACGTCGTCGGTATAGAGATCCCTAACGAGAGTGTCGAGACGATCTACCTACGCGAGATATTTGAATCAGAGCTTTTTAAAGAGTCAGCTTCTCCTTTGACGATGGTCCTGGGTAAAGATATCGTCGGGAAACCTTTTATCACCGACTTGAAAAAGCTTCCGCACCTGCTTATCGCGGGAACGACCGGTTCGGGTAAGTCCGTGGGGATCAACTCCATGATACTCTCGCTTCTGTACAAGAACTCGCCGGATAATCTGAAACTGCTCATGATCGATCCGAAGATGTTGGAGTTCTCCATCTATAATGACATCCCCCACCTCCTCACACCGGTAATTACCAAGGCGAAGCAGGCCATCGTCGCTCTGAACAACATGGTCGCCGAGATGGAGCGCCGTTATGCATTGATGGCCGAGACACGCACGAAGAACATAGAAAACTATAATGAGAAGGCGAATAAAGAGGGGAACGAGACCTTTCCTTACATCGTTGTCATCATCGACGAGCTGGCTGATCTTATGATGACCTCGGGCAAGGATGTCGAGTATTCCATCGCCCGCCTCGCGCAGATGGCAAGGGCCTCGGGTATACACCTTATCGTCGCTACCCAGCGTCCCTCGGTGGACGTCGTTACCGGGCTGATCAAGGCAAACCTGCCTTCTCGCATCTCTTATAAGGTCGGTCAGAAGATCGATTCAAAGATCATTCTGGACCAGATGGGTGCGGAATCTCTGCTCGGGCGGGGGGATATGCTCTTCACGCCTCCGGGAATGTCCGGCGTGGTGAGACTCCATGCCCCGTGGAGCTCTGAGACGGAGATAGAAGAGATCGTCGAGTTCCTGAAGGCACAAAGAGAGGCTGTTTATGATAAACGTTTCTTACTGGAAGAGGGAGGCCTCTCTTCGGACGCTCCTGATGCAGGGGGAATAGAGGAGGAGCTTGACGAGCTTTTCGAGGAAGCGAAGGGGATCGTCCTTGCGGATAAAAAGACCTCTATCTCCTACCTGCAAAGACGTCTTCAGATCGGCTATAATCGCTCCGCACGGATTATCGAACAGCTGGAGAACCAGGGGGTGCTTTCTGCGCCAAACGCGAAAGGAAACAGGGAGATATTGGCCTCATGATCAAAACTATATTTGTACTCGCCTTTTTTGCTTTTTCGCTCGAAGCGAAGGAGTCAAAACCCTATACACACAAGCACAAGCCCTGTATCTGTGATAAACCGATCATCTTTTATGAGACAGAGCTGGATAAGATCTTCGAGCTAAAGGGCAGGGTATATAAGGTGCTTAAGGGGGATGAGACAAACCCGAGTATCCTGTATGTGCTTGATTCCAAAACCGATAAGTTTGTCCGAATCAAACAGCAGTGATCAAACTTCTTTACACTCAGTACCCCCGTTACCTTGTCTGTAAGGTAGAAAATATCAACGAACTCAGCGTAGAGACACTTAAGGCCCTCGAGCGCTTTGCTTCTGAACGAAGCGGGTCGATGGATTACGGCAGGGAGTCCTTTATTATCCCAAAGCGTTTGGAGCTGCATCATCTGCAGGAGATCTTTCAACTTAAGGGGATGGAGGTCTTTATCACAGAGGAAGAGCCGCAAAGAAAGCTTGTCGCCCAAAGCGCAACGATAAACTTTGGAAAGTTCAAGGGGCAAAAGTGGTCTGAACTTGACGAGGATTACCTTCTGTGGCTCTCCAAGAACCTGAACTCCGATGACAAGCAGATCGCACTGGATGAACTCGAATCGAGAAAAAAGAGGCAGGTTCCTGCCAAGCGCGTGGAGATCATCACCTTTGGAAAACACAAGGGTGAGCCATGGGAAGAGCTGCCAACGCCTTATCTTGAATGGGTCAGCCAGAACCTTAAGGGCGACTCTCAACGCATTGCTCTCGAGGTTTTACACAGAAGAAAATAAGAGGTTCTTATAATTATAAAAACAGCAACTTCTATTTGTTACTAAACTACACAACAGCTGAAATACTACTGTTTACTTTCGTAACACTATAGGAAATAGGAACAATAACTTTGTTATAATCACGTAAATTATTTAACAGGAGTTATTATGGCTTTCTTAGAAGACTATAAAGCACACGTTGCTGAGCGTGAAGCTTTGGGCGTTCCAGCACTTGCACTTTCTGCTGAGCAGACTGCACAACTTATCGAACTTATCAAGACAGAGTGTACTGATGAGTTACTTGACCTACTTACTAACCGTGTAGCACCGGGTGTTGATGATGCAGCACAAGTAAAAGCGGCTTTCTTAAACGAGATCGCAGCTGAGAACATCACTGTTGATGCTATCTCTGCTGTAAGAGCGGTTGAGATGCTTGGTATGATGCTGGGCGGATTCAACGTTCTTCCTATGGTTCACGCTCTTGCTTCTTCAAACGCTGAAGTAGTGGAAGCAGCTGTTAAAGCACTTAGCCATACACTTCTTGTATATGATGCATTCAACGATGTTGAAAAACTTCATAAAGAGGGTAATGAAGCGGCAACTCGTGTTCTTACTTCATGGGCAGACGCTGAGTGGTTTACTTCTAAGCCGGCTATCGCTGATGAGATCAAAGTAACTGTATATAAAGTTCCGGGTGAGACGAATACAGATGACCTTTCTCCGGCTTCTGAAGCGTTTACACGTTCAGATATCCCACTTCACGCAAACTCACTTCTAATGAACCGTATGGAAAAACCATTAGAGACGCTTGCCGAGCTTAAGCAAAAAGGTAACCCGATCGCATACGTCGGTGATGTTGTTGGTACGGGTTCTTCTCGTAAGTCAGGTGTAAACTCAGTACAATGGCACATGGGTGTAGATATCCCGGGTGTTCCTAACAAACGTACTGGCGGTGTTGTTATCGGTAACACTATCGCTCCAATCTTCTTCGCTACGTGTGAGGATTCTGGTGCACTTCCACTTGAGATGGACGTATCCGGTATGGAGACTGGTGATGAGCTTACTATCTTCCCATACAAAGGTGAGGCACATATCAACGGTAAATGTGTTGCAACATTCAAACTAAACCCAAATACTATCACTGACGAAGTACAAGCGGGTGGACGTGTTCCATTGATCGTTGGTCGTGGTCTTACTTCTAAAGCGCGTGGTGTTCTAGGTCTTGGTGCATCTGAAGCATTCTTGACTGCTGAGCAGCCGGCTGATACAGGCAAGGGTTATACGCTTGCTCAAAAAATGGTTGGTAAGGCTTCTGGTCTTGCAGGTGTACGTCCGGGTATGTACGTTGAGCCGGAGATGAACACTGTCGGTTCTCAAGATACTACTGGTCCTATGACGCGTGATGAAATCAAAGAGCTTGCAGCACTTGGTTTCAACGCAGACCTTGTACTTCAATCTTTCTGTCACACAGCGGCATATCCAAAGCCGTCTGATGTTGAGATGCACAAAAACCTTCCGGACTTTATCTCTAACCGTTCTGGTATCGCTCTACGTACGGGTGATGGTGTTATCCACTCATGGTTGAACAGAATGGTTCTTCCGGATACAGTTGGTACGGGTGCGGATTCACACACACGTTTCCCACTTGGTATCTCTTTCCCTGCCGGTTCTGGTGCGGTTGCATTTGCCGGTGTTACGGGTTCTATGCCACTTACTATGCCTGAGTCTGTACTTGTACGTTTCAAAGGTGAGATGCAACCGGGTATCACGCTACGTGACCTTGTAAACGCTATCCCTTACCAAGCGATCCAAGACGGTCTTTTGACTGTACCAAAAGCGGGTAAGAAAAACATCTTCGCAGGTCGTATTCTGGAGATCGAAGGTCTTCCTGATCTTAAAGCTGAGCAGGCGTTTGAACTTTCTGATGCATCTGCTGAGCGTTCAGCTGCTGCTTGTACAGTACTTCTTAACGAAGCTCCAGTTGTTGAGTACATCAAATCAAATGTTACTCTATTGGAAGCGATGCTAAAAGACGGTTACTCTGATGCTACGACTATCGAGCGTCGTATCGGTAAGATGAAAGATTGGTTGGCTAACCCGACGCTTATGCAACCGGATGCTGATGCAGAGTACGCAGCGGTAATCGAAATCGACCTTAACACGATCACTGAGCCTATCCTTGCTTGTCCAAATGACCCGGATAACGTTAAACTTCTTTCAGAAGTAGCGGGAACTGAACTTGATGAAGTATTCCTGGGTTCATGTATGACCAACATCGGTCACTACCGTGCAGCGGGTGAAGTTATGCGTGGTGAAGGTGAAGTAGCCGTTGAGAAGTTCTGGATTGTTCCACCGACCCGTATGGATGAGCGTCAACTGATGAACGAAGGGTACTATGATGTTTATAAAGACATCAAAGCACAGACTGAGGTTCCGGGTTGTTCACTATGTATGGGTAACCAGGCACAGGCACGTAAAGGTGCTACTGTTTTCTCTACGTCTACTCGTAACTTCGACAACCGTCTTGGTAAAGAGACTCAGGTTTACCTTGGTTCTGCAGAGCTTGCAGCACTTTGTGCGAAACTTGGCCGTATCCCGACTGTTGAAGAGTATATGGACGTTGTTCCTGCTAAACTTGCCGGTAAAGAAGATGCAGTATACAAATACCTTAACTTCAACGAAATCGAAAACTATGCTCTTGAGTCTCGTGCAGATGCTGAAGAGAAATACGGCGTAACAGTTAAACCCGTATAATTTAAAACTCAAATAGCGACGCACTTGCTGCGTTGCTTCCCTCGTCGCGTACCGATGTACGCTTCCTCACTCAGACCCTTGCAAATCCATCACTCTTTAATTTTTTTACTTTACTATGGCAATTTTAATTAAATGTTTTTCGCTAGGATTTCTATTTAATTATTGTATGAAATAATACGGAGATAATATATGTATATGAGTTTTAAAAAGTTGTTAAGATGACTGAGAAGAGTACGAGTTTAAAGTATAGGTCTAAAAAACAAGAATTAATAAGAGATGATAGGCGTATATAAAAGTGACTGTTACAAATTTTTTATTTGATTATTTATGAAAATAACCGGAAAAAATATTCATTTGAAAGGGTGAAGTGCCCTTTTTAATTCAATATATGATTAAAATTAACGACGAACCCACTGACCATTTATACAAGTTAATGAACCTATTTTCGCCCCTTCTGGATAAACAACTCCCTTATAAATACAGTCTGCATGTAAAAAGTTTATTAGACCAAGAAATATACTTGTAACGAGTATTTTTTTCATATGAAACCTTTATAGTTTACTAACCTTACGGCAAATCTTGTTTGATTCTTGTAGCGTTTTTAATAAGTCTTTATTGTCTTTTATTATAGCACATTGCTTGGGAAATTTTATTGTTACCTTTTCTAATTCACAATACTTTCTAATTGCTTCTTTGGTGGCCTGATTGATGTTACCATCTTGTGGGGTTAAGAAATGAATCATTTTACTAGCGACATTTAGATGCTTTTGTTCTTTAGAAAATTTACTACTCGTTGTATTGCTGTCTGAAAAACACGTATAAGAAAATGTATTATCTGTATCCACTCGAGACGGTCCATTATATTGTTCGTTAGCATGGGAGATGTTAATATTACCCATGTAAGCATAGCTATAATTAGACCCCGTAACATTATGAAAATTAAATTTGGCTTTGGTAAGATTTGAAAAACTAAAGTCTGTTGAAAATATGGAGGCATCTATAAAAGAGGAATTGGCTAAGTCTGTATACTTAAAAGTAGCCTCTGGTATAGCAGCAGAATTAAATATGACATGAGCTGCCCGGGCCTTCGTAAAGTTAGCCTCAGCTAAGTCGGCATCGTTTAAATGAGCAAAATCTAATATCGCATGTTGAAGTTTTGTATTATTCATTTTAGTGCCTTGCAATTGAGCATCAACTAAATACGCTCCGTTTAAACTACTGCCTGATAAGTCCGCTCTGGTTAAAATACTTGCATGAAAATTAGCATAATTTAAATTTCTATCAGTTAAGTCTATCCGCTCGCCATAGTTTAAAATAGTTTTTTTCACATTAGGTTTAGAATCATTCACAATAGGCTGAGAATAATTATCATCAGAAGTAGTTGTATTTTTAACGACATAGAGATCTTCGGTAGCAATATTTATAATGTTAGACTCTTTAATTTTAATTGTAGGGATGCAAGCGTTGTTTGATTCGATACGTGGAAGATAACGATAAATGTATTCACATAGTGTTTTTCTAGACCATAAACCATATTCTGTTCCGTATTGTAGTTTCGATTCACTTAGTGAATATTTAATGCCAGTGAGGGCTACAGTCTCTGCAAGAAATGGACGTAAAAAAAGAATATAATGAATAAGAACGATGAAAGCTAAAAATAGTAAAACTACTAACTGAAAAGTTAACTTAAACTTACTAATTTTGTCTTGGAAATCTCCTCTAGAAACAAGTATATACAAGGCTATCATTAAGAGATCAAATAAAAAGATTCCAAGATGAAGCCCACTTGTAAATGCATCATGGTAGTCGCCAAAACGAATATAAATTAAATATAATAAAATTATAGTTGGAAAATATATGATCAACCATAAGAACGAATT
>CAXGZT010000119.1:0-7598 GCA_964014335.1 uncultured Campylobacterales bacterium
CTATACCATACAGCAGTGACAGAGCCAAATATATGAATTTTACATCAAGCGATATCTTTCATTACAATGCCTGTTTCGTAAAGCGTTCGATTGACAAGACTCCCTATCTAAACTTGGAAGAAGCACTGATCAACAAGAGTGTTGCAATAGTAAAAAGCAGTTCTTTAGGCAACAGTGTAAAAGAAAAATATCCGCAGGCAAATTATATAGAGGTAGCTAAGACCGAAGAGGGTTTTAAAGCACTTGAAAGCGGCCGGATAGATCTGTTTATTATAAACTCTGCCACCGCTAATTATATGATTAACACAAAAGCTTATAACAACGTAGAGATCGCAAAGAAAATTGATCCCGTATTCAAACTAAAAGTGGCTGTTTCCAAAAGCATGCCGGAGGAAGTTTTAAGTATTATCGATAAAACTTTGGCAGATATTGACCAAAATCAAATTGACAGGATATACAATAAATGGATTTTTTCTGCAGATGCTGCCAAAAAAATAAATTGGAAAACTATCATATATATTATAACAATCACGTCGATAGTTATGCTGTTTTTGGTTTATAGACAATACCTTTTATATCAAACGAACAAAAGCTTGGAAACTATTGTACAAGAGAGGACAATCGATTTAGAAAATTCCAAAAAGAAATTAAAAAACATAAATACGACTCTAGAACAGAGGATAAAAGAAGAGGTAGAGAAGAACAGACTTCAAGACCTACAATTGATTCAACAATCAAAAATGGCACTGATGGGCGAGATGATAAGCATGATAGCACATCAATGGAGACAACCTTTAAATATCATAACCCTGACTACGGTTAAACTAGAAACCGGCATTCTCTTAAACAAGGAGATATCAAACGAAGAGATCCATAAGATTACTTCAGAAATAAACAAACAGTCTCAATACTTGTCTAAAACAATAGATGACTTCAGATACTTCTATAAACCGAACAAAGAACTCGTTAGCGTTAAACTGGAAGACGTTGTCTTAAAATCATTAAGTATTATCGAGGCATCATTATTAAATAACAAGATAGATATAATAGAAAAGTATGCATCAAAAGAGGAGTTAGAACTCTATGATAATGAGATCATACAGGTAATTTTAAATATCTTAAAAAATGCTCAGGACAACTTTCAAGGAAAAGGTATAAAAGACCCATATATTAAAATCACTGCTGGCAATAGAACAGTCTCTATTTGTGATAACGGAGGCGGGATACAAGAAGATATAATAGAAAAAATATTTGACCCGTACTTTTCAACCAAAGATGAAAAGAATGTAACAGGCCTGGGACTCTACATGTCAAAGACGATTATAGAAAAGCATCATGGCGGAAGACTGCATGCAGAAAACAGAGGTGACGGTGTCTGCTTTGTTATAGAGGTATAAAAGTCATATCATCAAAAGCTCAGAGGAGAACGTATAGTGCGCTCTTGATAAAGACAGCTCTCTTCTTATTTTTTTGCTTCCCCTGCTTAGTTAACAAGTTATAAGAGAGAAGTTTTATATTTCATAATAATCTCTTCTAACTCGATCATGGAGTCTATCTGTTGGGCTTCGATGTCAAACTCTTTTATGCTTATCGTTATTTCAGTTCCCGCAAGCGGCGCCTCTTTCTCAAACTCTTTTTTATCAATAGTGAAACGCTCTTTTTTAAGAAGCATAAAATCGTCTCCGTATATTCTAAAAAGTAGTTTCTCATTACACTTATCACTTAAAAGACGAGCATACTCAATTAAAAATTTATCACCCTCTATCCAGCCATGTTTTACATTATAGTTACTGAAATTATTTAGAAAAATAACATACAGGTATTTGCACTCTCGATTTTTTACATTGTTTCTTAAAAGCAGATCCAGATATTTTGAATTGTAGAGATTGGTAAGCTGATCCTTATAAAAATAGGAGAACCTCTCCTCCTCAAGCGCAGATGTCGGCAGTTGTGATATCTTATCGCTCACATTAACCTTGGAAAGTACCTTAGATGCAGCATCCACTACGGCCGGATGAAAGTGTATAGCGCTAAAGTCCTTTAACTCTTTAAGGGCGACATCAATATTTTTTCGGACCTTGTATATCCTGTTTGTCGTCATCGCATCAAAAGCATCAGCCACGATCATTATTCTGGCGAGTTCAGGTATCTCATCGCCTTTTAAGCCGTTAGGGTAGCCTGAGCCATCATAATGCTCATGATGAGCCATGATAATATCTGCAACATTTTTATACATAGGTATTTTTGTAAGTATGTTGTGGCTCATCGTGACATGCTCCTGGATTATCTTATACTCCGAATTCTCCAGTCTTGAAGGTTTTAACAAGATGGAATCCGGTGTGGCGATTTTACCTATGTCATGTAGTATTCCCGCATTATATATAAGTTTACATGCCTCTTTGTCGTATCCCATCTCCTGCGCGATTAGTCTGGAATACTCTGCAACGCGTTGCGAATGCTTGCCGGTGTAAGAATCGCGTTTATCGACCATGTCTACAAGGGAGAGAACGGTATTTTTGTAATTGGTACTCAGTTCTTGCGTTTTTTCCTTGACCAAGCCCTCAAGGTTTGTTTTGTATAGCTCATTCTCTCTAAATTTATCAAGTTTGTAAATTACCCTGTAGAGAGCTTCATTAATCTGTTTGTAGTCGATGGGTTTTATAATATATCCGCTGACACCAATGCGGATAGAGGTTAAAAACATGTTGCTGTCTGAATATGCTGAGATTATCAGGATCTCCTGATCTGCATTTATCTCTTTTATCTTGGCTGACATCTCAAGCCCGTTCATCTTGGGCATCTCTATATCCGTAAAAACGATATCGTAGGAAGAGTTTTTGTAAAGGGAGAGGCCTTCCTCCCCGTCTGCTCCGACATCCACTTTTTTAAAGAAACTATTGAGGTAATGGGAAACACCCGCACGGACACTCTCTTCATCCTCTACATAGAGTACCGTGTAGTTCTGTGCAAGCTCTTTTAGCTCTTTAATTGAGATCATATCAAAACCTCCCTCCCCCTGATTGTCTATCGCCTTTGCTAAAGTGAGTGTGAAATGAGTTCCAATATCATTCCCGCCCCATAATAACCGCTAAACCGAAATAGGTGAAAGTATTTCGGTTCAAGACTTGCCCCTTCATACGCATAAAATGGTGGTAGCAGATAAGCAAACCGTTAATCAAATCTTATGTTTTTAGGCATAAACCCCCACTATCTTTTTCCATAAACATATGATAACATTATATGTTTATAGATAATATTATCTGTGCCTTGATTAAAACATGTCTGAATGAATCGGTTAAATTCTCTAACAATATATTAAGCAAGGGAGTTGACGGTGTATATAAACAGTAAATACAAAATCATACAAACACTCCATGAAGGTGACTCAACCCTTGTTTACAGGGCAATTCGCATAGCAGACAATCAGAAGGTCATACTTAAAACATTAAAGCCCTCTCATACAGATGAAATAAACCTTGAACATTTTTTAAACGGGCAAAAAGCGCTTTCTATGCTTTCATCAAAAAACATTATTAAATTATATGAAGTCATAATATCATCATTGAAATATATACATGTACTTCAAGATATTAACGGAAGCTCCCTGTATGATCTTATATCCGTCCATAAATTCAAGATTGACGAAATCCTTCATATAGCGCTTGAGATTGCAAACACTATGCAATATATCCATGATAAACATATCATTCATGCAGATATAAACCCAAAAAACATTATTTACAACCCTGAAACAAAAGCTGTGCAGATTATTGATTTTGGCAACGCCATCATTGAAGAGAGTAGTCAGTTCGGTGATAAAACAGATAAGGCGGCGGCAGGAACTTTATCTTATATGTCTCCAGAGCAGACCGGTGTTACCCAAAAAACGATTGATTACAGAAGTGACTTTTACAGCTTTGGTCTGACGCTCTACCATCTCTTCCTGGGTCAAAGCCCATTTGAAGCTGAAGATGAACATGAGATGATCCATAAGCAGATTGCCTTTAGCCCGAAATCCCTAAATAAAGTGAATAAAAGTATTCCTGCAGTCATTTCCAACATTGTTGAAAAATTGATTCAAAAGAGTAGAGACCAACGCTATCAAAGCGATGAAGCAATTATAGATGATCTGAAGCAGTGCCTTGAACAGTTGTCTGCTTCTGGAAAGATAAGCGATTTCCCTCTTGCAGTCAAAGACAAACCGACCGTAAAAATAGGTGAGCATCTTTTTGGGCGTGAAAAAGAACTCGCAATATTAAAAGAAGCATCTGAAAAAGTTGTCGATTCTCAATCTATAAAAGTTCTGATTTCCGGTCACTCCGGAGTAGGTAAGACCAGACTTACTGAAGAGTTTCTTAGTTTTTTTGATCCCGAAAAATTCAATATCATTCGAGGAAAAGCAGACCAGTATAAGGTTCTTGCTCCGTACCTGATTTTTCAAGATCTTCTCAGGAAACTCGCTACTTTAATGAGTGCGCAAGAGAAAAACCATGAATTTGACACTCTTAGCAATCATAATATAGAGGTCCTATGCCAGGTATTTCCTCTTTTAAAAACACTCTTTCTTTGTAAAAAGAGACCTACCGCTCTTTCTAGGGAAAGTATCGTAAACACGCTGCCTACTGCAATCAACTATCTTTATGATCTTGCTACAGCACATACGCATCCCTTGATTATTTTTATTGATGATTTACAATGGGCTGACCCCGCATCGATTGTGCTGCTGAAAAAGACGATGCTAGATATTAGGAATCCAAACATTTCTCTTGTATTGGGTTATCGTGATAATGAGATAAAGGATAATAAAAATGCGTATGATCTGATTTTAAGCTTTGAGAATCAAAGCACCCAAAATCTCTATAAGCTAAAGATAAACCCTCTCAAGAGAAATGACCTTAGGCATATACTGCAAGAACTTCGGTTTGTAGCCGAGAATGACGGTGATGCTTTGACATCGCTCCTGCATAAGAAAACCGCCGGAAATCCTTTATATGTAAAGGCATTTATTGAATATATCATTGATACTGACGCACTAAGTTTCAATCAAGGAAAATGGCAGGCTTCGCTTGAAAAAATCACTAAATATGAGCTTGGTCTGAATATTGTCGAGATTATAAATTCCAAGTTCAACAAGTTAAGCTCAAAGGAGCAGTTATATCTTCAAAACCTCTCTTTGTTAGGAAGCAGCTTTGATCTTGACCTGACCTATCGGCTCATGTCTTCTCTCGGGTTTTCCCGCGATCATATGTCAAGCGTTGTGAGAAAAGGGTTTATAGAGTATGGCGAGCAGAAGTATCATTTTGTACATGACCGTATACACGCAAACATACATAACTCAGTGACAAAAGAGCTTAGCCTAAAGATTAATCTTCAGATAGGAAGATATCTGGAAACTATGCTTAAAAACAGAGGCTATAGTGATCTTATCACCGTTGTCAATCATCTCAATAATGCTTACGGAAAAGGAAAATTTCCTAAAAGGCTTTTTAACCTTAATTTAAATGCTCTTGACGAGATGCTCATTAAGAACTCTTATCTCCTTGCTCTTGAAAGCATAGGCTGGATAGAGACCAACCTAATGAGTGATTTACGATTGAGCGAACAGCGAAAAAAGAGCTTTAGATACAAAGTACTTAGAATTAAGGTCTTATATCTCAACGCCTTACATGAGGAAGCAAATAAAGAGATTAACTTCTTAATCAAGAACACACAAGACATAAAGCAGAAAATTATATGCTTTAGTCTGTTCAAAAATATTTGTGTTACCCGGGGCAAGAGCTTCAAGGAGTTAATTGAATTCGGCAATCAAATCTTCACGCAGTTGAGCCTACAAGTGCCCGTTGAAAAAGAGGAGTTGGAAGGTTGCGTTGAAAAACTCGACAAGGAGATTATTGCACACCCTCTATTTAAAGATCCCTACAAAATCGTAGACCTTCCTGCGCTTCACAAAGGCGAAAAAAAGATTATTATGTCGCTGCTGGTCGATTACTGGGAGGGAGCTTACTATCTAGCCGATATAGCATTGATGAAGTGGAGCTATTTGACAATTATCGATTACTCACTGCGTTACGGAAACTCCGGCGAATCTGCATTTGGTTATGTTCTATATGGGGCCAATCTGGTTTCGAAAAACAGTTATAAGAAAGGCTTTATCTTCGGTGACATAGCATTGAAAATCAACGCTCTCTTTAAAGATAAGGCGATACTCCCTAAAATTCATAATTTCGTTGCCAACTTTATAAATCCCTATACAAGATCTCTTGCCTCAAACAAACTGCTATATAAAAAGAGCCTATATCAAAGTAAGATTAACGGAGATATTATATTTGGGACCTGGGCCAACTTTCTAATGCATTTCTCCGACTACCTATCCGGAAACGATTTGCCCGATCTTCAAAAAAATATCAGTAACGAGAGTGACTTTATTCTCGCTTCCGGCGATACCAAGATGATTGCAATATTTAATATTTTGAGAGAGACGGTTAACGGTCTGCAGGGTATCTCTACAAGATATAATCAAAACGAAGATGCTCTGCTTAAGATGTTTAAAAAAGATCAATTTTACCCTGCATTGTCATGGTACGGCATCTTAAAAGCACAAAACTGTTTTTTAAACGGCAGTTTTGATGAAGGTCTCTCTTATCTGAAAAACTATATCCACAATGAACGTAATGAAGTCATTATGTTCCCAAAAATAAGGCTTCATTTCATAAGATCCTTATTGCTTCTAGCGACTAATAGCTCTATCACCGAACCTCAACACGAGTTACTTGTATCGGATCTGAATGAATTTCGTACATACGCTAAAGAGTCTCCCCGTAATTTTAAATTTGAGAAACTTCTACTCGAAGCTGAAGAGATGAAGAGAGTAAAGTCGCAATGGGATACCGCAAAGAAATATGATGCAGCCATTAAAGAGGCATACAGACAAAACAACCATTTTTTCATGGCACTTGGAGGCTTATGCTCCAGTCATTTCTGGGAGTATTTGAATCATCATGAGATGAGCAATTTTTATTGCTCACAAGCGATCGTGAGTCTAAATCAATGGGGTGCTTATGAAGCTGCAGAACAGGTCAAAAGCAGAACACCGCATGAGAAGCAGAAGTCACGACAGAACTTGCTGAGCAGCTCTCAACTGGAAATAGAATCATTTGATTTTCAGAGCATAATAAAGTCTTTTCACACAATCTCGCAATCTATGAATAGCAAAAGCTTGATTAAGGGCTTAATGAAAATTATTCTTCAAAATGCGACGGCAAGCAAGGCGGTACTTATTTTTAAAGATGAAGATTCACTCTTCGTCAAAGCGACTGCTGATTTTAACAATAAAAAAATTGATATAAGAACATTCTTACTTGATGAGTACGAATTAATTCCGAAAAACCTGATCTTCTATGCAATTAATAGAGGTGAAGACCTTGTATTGCAAAACCCCGCAGAGAGCACAGAGTTTCAAGCTGACAATTACCTAAAGAGTGTCAAACCTGCATCATCTATCGTTATCCCGACAATAATAGAAGGTGGAGTAAAAGGTGTGATCTATCTTGAGCTGTCTCTTATACACATCTGACGCTGCCGACGAAAGTGTCGGTGTA
>CAXGZT010000120.1:0-7564 GCA_964014335.1 uncultured Campylobacterales bacterium
ACACCGACACTTTCGTCGGCAGCGTCAGATGTGTATAAGAGACAGCCTTCAAACACTTGCACGTGGTGTAAATACAGTAATGTTGGACACAGGTTCTCGTGAACTTGTTGACCTGCATGCTAAGCTGTTCAAAAAACACGGTACGACAACGATCCGTAACTTTGATGCATTGAATGATGTTGAGAACCTTAAGTACTCTGGTGAACGTATCAGCCACCATGGTCTTAAACATGAAGTGGTTGTAACGATGATGGACCTTCCTCCTGGATGTACGGGTGCCCATGACGTTGCTTTTTACGAGAAGACGCTTCGTGAGATCCTTGACTCGGGTATTCCGTACGACTCTATCTGTTTTAAAGACGCTTCAGGTACATCTTCTCCGAAGAAAGTACATGATACGATCAAGATGGCTAGAAAACTAGTAGGTAATGACACACACTTACGTCTTCACACACATGAAACAGCGGGTGTTTCAGTGGCTTGTTATATGGCCGCATTAGAGGCTGGTATTGACGGTATCGATATGGCCGCTGCTCCGGTATCAGGCGGTACATCTCAGCCGGATATCCTGACAATGCTTCATGCCACTAAAGGGTCTGATTTTGATCTTGGTGGATTGGAGATCGAAAAGATCCTTACTTATGAAAAAGAAGTAGCACGTTCATTAGAGGATTACTTCATGCCGCCGGAAGCGACAATGGTTTCTCCGCTGATCCCATTCTCGCCGATGCCGGGCGGTGCATTGACTGCAAATACGCAGATGATGCGTGACAACAATATCTTGGAGCGTTTTCCTGATGTTATTGATGCGATGAGAGAGGTTGTGGAGCGTGGTGGTTACGGTACTTCTGTGACTCCGGTTTCTCAATTCTATTTCCAGCAAGCACTAAATAATGTAATGCAAGGGCCATGGAAAGCGATTGCTCCAGGTTATGGAAAGATGGTTCTTGGATACTTTGGTAAGACTCCTGTTGCTCCGGATCCGGAGATCGTAAAGATCGCTTCTGAGAAGCTTGACCTTGAGCCGACAACGGAAAATGCGATTGATCTAGCGGATAAAGATGAGACTAAGTCATTAGATTATTGGAAAAAACAACTTGAGCATATCGGTATTGAGACAACTGAAGAGAACATCTTCATTGCTGCCGCTTGTCAAGAAAAAGGGCTTACATTCTTAAAAGGTGAAGCCGAAGTAAATGTTAGAAAAAATTCAGATATGCCAACAGAAGGGAGTTCAAATATGAGTTCAGGATCATATACAGTAGTAGTAAACGGAGAAAAGTTCAGCGTTCAAGTTGCAGAGGGTGATGCAAATATCGAAGTGACAGCCGTAAATGGAGAGAGTACACAGACATCTCTACCGACTACATCAGGTGAGGGTGAGGATATCAAAGCACTTCTTCCGGGTAATGTTTGGAAAATCGTTGCTAATCCGGGTCAAACGGTAGATGAGGGTGAAGTGATCATGATCCTTGAGTCTATGAAAATGGAGATCGATGTAGTTGCACCTCGCGGTGGTGTACTAAAATCTATCAATGTAGCGACTAACGACAAGGTTGTCGAAGGTCAAGTCGTAGCAGTGATCGGATAAGTTGATGAAGTCTATTGTAATCAAATTTTTTGCCTTAATGGTATTTGCTCTTTCTGCCTTTGCGACCGATGCGGCTCATGCTGCAGCAGCAGGCGGAACCCACAAAGAAGAGAACTATAAGTCTCAAGAGATGGGAGAGATGGTAGTTGGTTTCATCGAGTCTACGGGTGTTTATGCTCTTTTTAATCCTCAGCTTGATGAAGCTGATATAGCCGGTCTTAGTGAAGATGAGATCGCGACTAAGAACTTCCATGAGTCATGGGGCCGTGTGATCATGATCCTTGTGACGTTCTTGCTTTTCTACCTGGCGATTGCTAAGGGCTATGAGCCTCTGCTTCTTCTTCCTATCGCCTTTGGTGGTCTTTTAGCAAACATTCCTGTTGCTGATATTGCCGGACCTCACGGTTTCTTAGGTGTGATCTATAATATGGGTCTTTCTAACGAGATGTTCCCTATTCTTATCTTTATGGGTGTTGGTGCGATGACTGACTTCGGTCCGCTACTTTCCAATCCTAAGACAGCTCTACTTGGTGGTGCGGCTCAGTTTGGTATCTTTGGTACACTGGTAGGTGCGGTTGCACTTTCTCAGTACACAGATATCTTTCATTTTACACTTCAGCAAGCCTCTGCGATCTCAATCATCGGCGGAGCGGATGGTCCGACATCGATCTTTATCGCGACTAAACTGGCTCCTGAGCTTTTAGGTGCTATCGCCGTTGCTTCTTACTCATACATGGCACTTGTGCCGATTATCCAGCCTCCGATCATGAAGGCCTTGACTACGGATAAAGAGCGTAAGATTAGAATGTCTACTCTTCGTCACGTAACGCGTTTAGAGAAGCTTATCTTCCCAATCATGGTATTGACTCTGGCTATCCTGGTTCTTCCTGATTCTACGCCACTTATCGGAGCCTTCCTATTTGGTAACTTCTTAAAAGAGTCGGGTGTGGTTGAACGTCTAAACGATACACTTCAAAATGCACTTATCAACACCGTAACGATCTTCTTAGGTCTTGGTGTCGGTTCTAAACTGGCAGCGGGTCAGTTCCTTGTTGTGGATACTCTGGCGATCATCGTCCTTGGTCTTGTCGCTTTCTCCGTCGGAACAGCAGCGGGTGTTATCATGGCTAAGATCATGAACCTTTTCCCGGGTACAAAGACCAACCCTCTTATCGGTTCTGCAGGTGTATCTGCGGTGCCGATGGCAGCGCGTGTTTCAAACAAAGTAGGTATGGAGTATGATCGCTCTAACATGCTGTTGATGCACGCTATGGGTCCCAATGTTGCCGGTGTTATCGGTTCAGCAGTTGCGGCCGGTGTACTTATCTCTATCTTTAGTTAATAAAACCCTTCGCCTTCGGGCGAAGTCTTAATACTCTCTTCTGCTTACTCTATTCTTTTTATTTTTTCACTTTTTATGACTAGTCAGTTTTCAAGACGTACCAGCAGCTACCACTCTATTCTCTTGTTCTCGGGCATACCCAGGTCTATTTTTTCTCCATCGCATACATGAGTTTTCTGCTTTGGATCTGTTTGGGGGGAGAACTCTTTTGTGCATGCACGCATCTGAATCATCGCAGGCATCTTTGTCACTTTTTTATAAAAGGTAATCGCCTCGGCCTGTGCTTTTTCGCGTTTTCCATCCGAACACATCTTTTCGACTTTTTTTTGCACCTTTAGGGTTTCTTCTTCTAAAGACGCGAGTGAAGTAAGGTCAACCTTACTCATGCAGACTTGTATCTCTTGCATCTTCTGCATCATCTTTTCCATCTTAGCCGGGTCCATCTGAGGGATGTCCTGGGCAAGGAGGGTGCTAAAACAAAAGCATGGGATATATAGGTAAGGTCTCATAAGTGTCCTTTAGTTGTTTGCTGTATCCTGGGATTCGAGATTTGGCACAAAGAGGGTTCCCAAGGTGTGTTCATCATGTAAAAGAAAGGATTCTGCCGAGCTAAGGTCATAGCCGTTGCATAGAAGCATTCTTTTTCCTTTTTTCATCAGGTAATCAGCCGCTTTGAGTTTGGTGACAATACCGCCCGTAGCAAAGGGGTCGTTTGGTGTAGAGGCATCAGCAAGCGCTTCTGCCGGGATCTTATCAACTATCTTCTTGATCTTGGCGTCTTTGTGCTCTTTCGGATTTTTATCGTAATATCCGTCTATGTCACTTAAGATGATCAGCAGGTCTGCTTCTGTAGCACAGGCGACGTTGGCCGAGAGCTGGTCATTGTCTCCAAAAAGCTGCTCGGGAGTGGATGAGATATCATTTTCGTTGATAATAGGCAAGATATCATGTGCAAGATGCGCATCAATGATCTCCTGAAACATTTTTGTACGTTTTCGCGAATCAAAATCATCTTCCGTAAGGAGTATTTGAGCCGTGTCTATCTCATAAATATCAAACTTCTTTTTGTAACTTGTCATCAAGATAGGCTGTCCGGCCGCAGCAAGGGCTTTTTTGCCGATCTGTTTGCGCTTATCCAGTTTCAAAGCGGCATAACCGGCAGCTACTGCTCCCGAGGTAACGAGGATTACCTTGTATCTGTTTCGCAGATTGGCGATAAGTGTGACCAGGTTTAGCATGCGTTCTTTTGCAATTTTATTCTTCTCCGTTAAAACGGCACTTCCTACTTTTATTACGATTCGTTGCATACTTGTCCTTGTTCTTTTATCATACCGTTAGTTTGTCGTGGATGTTTTTAAAATATCTCTCTGTCGTAAGTTTTGTTTCCCGAGTTTACTAAAAAGCATTATAGCAAACAATGCAAAGACGAATCCGGGAAGGAGCTCATACAGATCGAAAAGGCCTCCTTCAAGCTGCTTCCAGATGATAACGGTAAGGCTTCCCGTTATCATCCCGGCTATGGCGCCAAGCTTGGTGATGTTTGAATTGTAGAGAGAGAGAATGATCAAAGGTCCGAAAGAGGCCCCAAACCCTGCCCAGGCATAGGAGACTAGTTTTAAAACACTGGAGTCGCGCTCCATCGATAGTGCAAGGGCGATCAGGGCGATCAAGATGACAGTAGCTCTGCCGACCCAGACCAACTCTCTGTCACCGGCCTCTTTGCGGATAAGCGCCTGATAGATATCTCTCGTGAGCACGGAAGATGAGACGAGAAGCTGTGAATCAATCGTGCTCATTATGGCTGCCAATATAGCGGCCAGTAAAACCCCCGCTATCCATGGATTGAAAATGAGCTGGGAGAGGATGATAAAAATCTTCTCGCTGTCGTTTATATTAATGCCTTCTGAGAGGACATAGGCATAGCCGAAAACCCCGACGCTCAAAGAACCCAGAACGGAGAGTATCATCCAGCTCATCCCTATACGCTTTGCCAGAGGTATCTCATCCGCTTTTTTTATGGACATAAACCGTACCAGAATATGGGGCTGGCCGAAATATCCAAGACCCCATGCCATCAAAGAGATGATACCGACAAGCGAGGCACCGCTGAGAAGATGAAGATGAGTAGAGTCGACAGATGTTATCAGTTCTATCCCCTTGCTCAGTCCACCGATCTCATAGAGTACGACAAGAGGAGTTACGAGAAGGGCAAGGAGCATCAAAATTCCCTGGATAAAGTCCGTCCAGGAAACGGCATTATAACCGCCTAAGAAGGTGTAGGAGACGATGACGAAGCTTCCTATCAGAAGGGCGTTGATATATTCCAGACCGAAGGTCGCTTCAAAAAGCTTGGCCCCGCCGACAAGGCCAGAAGAGGTGTAGAGGGTATAAAAAAGAAGGATAACTACAGCCGTTACCACGCGAAGAAGACTCGTACTGTCTTCAAAGCGGTTTGAAAAGTAGTCGGGAATGGTGATCGCATCATTTAAGTTTTCAGTAGAGACGCGAAGGGGTTTGGCCACATAATGCCAGTTCAAATAAGCACCGATAATCAGCCCTACAGCGATCCATGTCCCGACAATTCCGTCGGAGTATATCATTCCTGGAAGGCCCAGAAGCAGCCAGCCGCTCATATCAGACGCGCCTGCACTCAGGGCAGTGACTCCTGCTCCCAGGCCTCTTCCGCCCAGGACATAGTCGCTCAGGTCATCTGTCTTAAAATAAAAATAGCTTCCTATTGCGATCATTATGACCATATAGGCAAGAAACGAGATTATTACAGGTATATCCATTCTAGCTCTCCTTTAGGCCTCTGATTCCGAGATTGCCGTATCTGTGAAATGAATCAGAGATACTCTGTTCTATAAAGTAATGCATCAACTCTAAGCGGCCGTGAGCGATAAAGGGCTCAGCTGCTATATATAGAGGCTTAGAAGCGAGTTTTTCATAGATAGAGCGGTCCACATTATCCGGGCGCAAGAAACGAATACGCTCTACTTTATACATGCTCTCTATACGCTGATCTTCACTCTCCCGGCTTATCACATCGGCATCGTCTAAAAAGAGCTTCCCTTCCGTCTCCAACCATAAGAATTCCTCTTTTTGACTTGTCAGCGGCAGTGATATATGAATCTTGGCCCCGATCATCTTAAGAGCAATAATCGTGGCAAGTATCTCGCCGAGTTTGTCCTTCTCCTCTAAGCAAAGAAGCACGCTTTTCAGAGGGAGATAGCGGATGATATTGCTTTCTCCCCGGATATGGACATGATCATGCTCTTTGGAGAACTCTTCTTCTATCCAATAGGCAAAACCTGCGGCTATCTTCAATGCATATTGTACCTCTATATAATAGGCACCGTCTTTTGCAAAACTCTTGTTTAAACTGTCCAGATAGGCGGTCTCACGGCTCTGAGAAGAGCTGGCCTCATCATAAGCGATATGCATAAACTGGGAGACATAATTGAACCCGCCCGCTTTTTTTCCCGATCCGATGGCAGACTTTCGCATTCCGCCAAAGGGCTGACGTATCACGATCGCTCCCGTTGTCACTCTGTTGATGTAAAGGTTTCCGGCCAGCAGCTTCTCTTTCCATAGATCCTGCTCCCGTCTGTCCAGACTCTCGAGCCCTGAAGTGAGCCCGTATCCCGTGGCATTAACGATCTCAATCGCGTGTTCAAGATTATCCGCACACATCACGGAAAGTACAGGACCGAAAAGCTCGTTCATATGGGCAAAATCTCCGGCTTGTGTCCCCCAGCGGATACAGGGACGAAGCATATAGGGGTTCTCTTCGACAAAAGAGGGTTTTATAGCCCAAGACTCGTTCTTGTCAAGATAGCTCAATGCTTTTTCGAGTTTACCACTAGGAAGGTTGGAGAGTGTTCCGATGCGGTTTTTAAAATCCCAGACGGAACCGACTTCAAGAGAGTCCGCCGCATCTAGAAGTGTCTCTTTGAAGTTCTCATCCTCATAGACCTCACGCTCTAGGACAAGCAGGGAGGTCGCAGAACATTTCTGCCCCGAGTTGTTAAAAGCAGAGGCGATGACATTTTTTACAGCCTGGTCCCTATCCGCCAAGGCCGTAACGATGGTAGCGTCTTTTCCGCCTGTCTCCGCACTTAGGTGAATATCCGGTTTTGCTTTTATCATCGCGTAAGCGGTCTCTTCTGCTCCGGTAAAGATGAAAAAGTCTATCTCTTCAGAGGGGATCAGATGCTCACCGGCGGTTTTACCGTCTAGGGGAAGAAACTGAAGGGTATTTTTACTCACTCCTGCTTTCCAAAAACATTGGCATAAACGGTAAGCACAGAGTATGGAGTCCGAGGCAGGTTTCAAGATGACCCTGTTGCCTGCGGCAAGTGCAGCCGCAATGCCGCCGACAGGGATGGCTACAGGAAAGTTCCAGGGACTGATGACCACCCCTACGCCTTTAGCCTCTGTTGTAACCCCCGGCAGAGAAGAGAGCTTGGCTGCACTATAAGGATAGAAGTTTAAAAAATCAATGGCTTCTGAGACTTCAACATCAGTTTCGCTAAAGACCTTTCCCACTTCCGCCGCCGCAATACCGATGAGATCACCTCTGGCTCTGTCTCTTATACACATCTGACGCTGCCGACGAAAGTGTCGGTGTA
>CAXGZT010000121.1:0-7539 GCA_964014335.1 uncultured Campylobacterales bacterium
ATCAATGTGGGTCTCGTGGGCTCGGAGATGTGTATAAGAGACAGAGTATGGCCTTGGAGAGGACATCTGCCTGAGCCTGGGTGGATTCCAGAATGTCTTTCTCTTCATCCTCTGTTTTAGCAGTGACGATGGGTTCGAAGAAGGTGATGACATTCTCTTTTTCGGGAGCCGTATTGATAAGAAGAGGGATGATAAGGGCATCAAATTTCCGAGCTAAGAACGCAGGCGCAGCCGTTTGTGTGGCTTTTGCACCTAAAAACCGGATATAGATACCATCTTTCGGATTGACATTTTGATCCACCATCATGGAGAGTGCCTCACCTTTTTTCAAGGCCTTGAGAAGATGCTTGATCGCACCCCTCTTTTCTGCCATAGTCATCTTGAATTTGGTTCTGGACTTCATCAGGTAGTCGTCGAAATAGCCGTTATTCATCTTCTTGTGAATAGAGGTTGTCGGTGTGATCAGTGCACTCAGAGCCGTCGCCCCCAGTTCCCAGTTTCCATAATGGGCAGAGACGAAGATGATCTTTTTCCCCTCTTTAAGGGCTCTGTCAACATGTTCTCTGTTCTCAAAACTAATGCTCTTATCTAAGTCATCTATACTCAATCGACTGCTTCTCAATACCTGTAAAAGCACAAGAAGAAGGTTCTTATGGCAGTGTCTGAGTACTGACTCATACCGACGCGGAGAGATCTTATCCTTGATGCTCAGGTCAAGGTTGGCCCTAATAACCTTTTTATGTTTGGTATCGATGATAAAAGCAAGTTTGGCCAAGCCTAAAAGAAATAGTTTTTGCAAGCTATAAGGCAGGGCTAAGAAGAGAGTCTCGAAAAAACGAAAAAGATAATAAGAGATCATGATAAGAGCCCTTTGGCTTTCTCAAAGACGAGCTGTGGCGAAATGTCCTTTATGGACATATCGCTTCGATTCAGTCTTAAGGGGTTGACATCCGAATCGGACTCGATGGCGATGTGGTTCTTATCTTCCCACATCATCTTGTAAGCCGGTGTCGGGCCAAAAAGGGTGATGGAAGGTATGTTCATCGCCCAGGCGATATGGGTCGGTCCGGTGTCGTTTCCGATGACCAGGTCAACCGTGTCGATGAGAGCCGTGAGTTGGGGAAGAGTGAGCTTCGGAGCCAACCGGGTATGTGAGCTTGCTCTCGCGATGAGAGAAGCCTCTTGCTTCTCCGAAGGTGTTCCCCAAATTAAAATGATATTTGCATCGAGCTGATTGGCGAGTTGTACGAAGTTTTCTCTGGGATAGGTCTTAGAAGACCAGCTTGCGCCTATAACAAAGGCGATGTTCTTCTGTGTGGCGCTAAGCAGCTCTTGGGTGACATTGTCTCTCTCTTTATAGAAGAGGGCAGGCTGTTTAGCTTCAACCATCTCTTTGCTGATAGAAATATCCAAGGCTTCACCGACGAGCACCAAACTCCTCCAGATAGAGTTCTCTTCATAAGGGATATGAGCATGTGACTGATAGAAATAAGACGCAAGGCCTTCTCGTATAGACTCTTTGTCAAAGCCGTAGATGTTTTTACCGATCAAGCGCGCTACTATAGCCGATTTTAAAAGCCCCTGCAGATCGATTATCTTGTCATACTCGCCCAAAGAACGAAGCTTAGAAATTGTCTGAAGCAGCAGGGAGAGGGATTTTGTTTTTTTGGCACGTTTGATGGCTACAGTATGGACTGCGTACAAATCAGGGTGCTCCTGGATAATAGGGGCAAAGGCCTCTTCGCATATCCACTCAATATGCGCGTCCGGATAAGCCTGTTTGATAAATTGTAAGATAAGAGCTGAATTGATGATATCGCCCAAGGCAGAGAGTCTAACAATGGCTATTCGCATGGTGCTCACTTGATTTTTTGTAATTATAGCGTAAGTGCTATGCTCGGAGTGAATGGTAGAAGAGATAGAAATCAGGTCTGTGGCAAGAGAAGGGAGTTGTTCCGAGTTTGGCTATTTAGGATGTAAGATCAAAGCCGTGCCCTCTTTGCCGAAAGAAGATGTGTTAAGATAAGCAAAATCAGGTATAATTCGTCTAAAATTAGGAAGGGAAGAGTATGGTCGCAAGAGATATACAACAGTTTTCAGAGATACGCACAAAGGCGCGTGCCTATTTCTGTTATCTTTTTTCAAAAAACTTGCCCAACCGACTTCCTGAAATATCTCCAGAAGCAGTCATGGGACGTCTGCGCAAAATCATGGGAGATCAGCCTGATTGTGAGGGTGTTTATCTTCTGGATGACAAGGGTATGCAGGTCACGCCAACTTACACCCAAGGCGCAACTGAAACCGAAGATGCAGGCCTGATCCGCTCAAACCGTGCTTATTATTATCGTGCGATGAAAGAGAAGCGTTGTACCATCACGGATCCCTATCCCTCTTTGATTACCCAGGAACTTACCGTTACCGCTTCACAGCCGATCTTTGATGAAACGGGCAAGGTCAGATATGTAGCCTGTCTCGATATGCCCTTGGCGAGTGTTGTTAATATTGCTCATCCGACAGCGGGTTCGTCACTCTTTGGTAAAACCAGTAAGTTTGCCTATTCTGTCTTCTCTTTGGCTTTGGCCATGGTAGCGCTTTTGCTTTTTGTTAAAGGGGTGGAAAGCTTTTTGGTATACGGTTTTGATTATCAGGCTTTAGAGGTGAAAACGATTTTTGAAGCGACTATTTTATTAACACTCTCCCTTGCTATTTTTGACCTCGTCAAAACAATCTTCGAAGAAGAGGTGATGGGAATACATCGGCGTTCTCATTCGGGTGCCAACAGAACGATGATAAAGTTCTTGGGTTCTATAATCATAGCGCTTTCGATTGAGGCCTTGATGCTGGTCTTTAAGTTTGCCATGATTGAACCGGATATGCTTATTCATGCGATATATCTCATTATCGGTGTAGCCCTCTTGACGATTACGCTGGCGGGATATATAAAACTTACAAAACAAGTACAAGGCGAAGAAGATTGATAGGAATAGTTGATTATAACATGGGCAATCTAGCCTCTGTGAAGAATGCATTTTCACTCTTGGGTGAAGAGATCGTCGTTGAGTCCCGTCCCGAGAAGTTGGGCCAATATGATAGGCTTATCCTGCCCGGTGTAGGCGCATACGGGGATGCCATGGAGCATCTGAAAGTCAATGGGATGGATGAGGCTGTCAAAGAGTATGCCGGAAGCGGAAAGTATATGCTGGGTATCTGTCTGGGTATGCAGCTTCTTTTTGATTCGAGCGAAGAGTTCGGCTCAAACGAAGGGCTTGGACTTATTCCTGGAAAGGTTGTCGCCTTTGACAGGTCCAAATTCTCACATGAGCTCAAAGTACCTCATATGGGGTGGAACCGTATGTTTACCAAAGAACACCCTCTATTCGAGGGCATGGACCAGGAGCATTACCTTTACTTTGTACACTCTTTTCATGCCCGGTGTGACAATGCCAATAATATTATCGGTGAGACAGAATATGGGTATCGTTTTACTTCGTCTGTACAAAGGGATAACGTTTTGGGTATTCAGCCTCACCCCGAGAAAAGCCATAAAAACGGTTTGGCTATTTTGAAAAACTTTATAAACTTATAATGAAGGAAATGATCTAATGGATATATTACCGGCAATCGATCTGAAAGATGGAAAAGCTGTACGTTTAACAAAGGGAGTGATGGATAGTGCAAAAATCTACTCCGACGAGCCTTGGCAACTTGTAAAGAGCTTTGAAGAGATGGGCTCAGAATGGACGCATCTGGTAGATCTCAACGGTGCCTTTGCCGGAGAGCCCAAGAACCTTGAACAGATACGCCGAATTCGCGAAAACTGCAAAATGAAACTCGAACTCGGTGGCGGTATTCGAGATGAAGAGACGATTAAGCGTTATCTGGAGCTTGGTATCGATCGATTGATACTGGGTTCCATCGCTGTAAAGGATCCTCAGTTTGTCAAAGAGATGGCCGCAAAGTATCCTATCGCCGTTGGTATTGATGCGATTGATGGCTATGTGGCCGTTGAGGGCTGGGCTGAAACCTCTGAAATGAGAGCAACAGATTTGGCAAGGGCCTTTGCTGATGCCGGCGTAGAAGCTATTATCTGTACAGATGTGGGAAGGGATGGAACCTTAAGCGGGGTCAATGTCGAATTTACCCAATCGATTGCGGAAGCTTCGGGTATTCCGACTATCGCCAGTGGCGGTGTACGGGATGAAAGCGATATTGAAAACCTGGAGAAGGCAGGAAACGTTTCGGGAGTAATCATCGGAAAGGCGTTTTACGAGGGAACTATCGACCTTAAAAAAGTTTTTAAAGTTCGCTCAAAGTAGAATAAGTTATTATTAGAGAAATATGTTTAAGAAATCTTGCAAGGATAAATATTGAAATTAGTTGTAGTAGATGATAGTTCAACAATGCGTCGTATCATTAAAAACACTTTGGCCCGTCTAGGATACAAAGATATTCTAGAGGGTGAAGACGGTGTTCAGGGATGGGCTGTTTTGGATAGTAATCCAGATACTGGTATGTTGATTACTGACTGGAACATGCCGGAGATGAACGGACTGGAGTTGGTCAAAAAAGTTCGTGCAGACGATAGATTCACTGATCTCCCTATTATTATGGTTACAACTGAAGGCGGTAAGGCTGAGGTTATCACGGCATTAAAGGCGGGTGTAAACAATTATATTGTTAAGCCGTTTACACCGCAGGTACTCAAAGAAAAACTGGCTGCGGTAATGGGTATAGAAGGTTAATGCAGGAGAGTTACCACGAGTTAGTGATAAGACCCTCGGCGCATATAGAGCATTTTAGTGACTTTTTAAGCTCCTCTGTGCCTGTTGGTTTCGAGGAAGATGAAACACGACTTATAGTACGCAGTGAAGAGGAATTGGAAACTTTAGCCTGGGGTGTAGAACAGTTTTGTAAAGCCCTTGCTGAAGCTCTGGATGAAGAGATAACGGTTGAGACGGAACTTGTTGAGAAAAAAAACGAAGACTGGATCTCTAAATACCAAGAGGGGATAGAGGCTGTAAGGGTCGGAAAGTTCTATATACATCCGACCTGGAGCGAAGCTTCTGCCGATTTAGAAAATATTAAAATAGATCCGGCCCTTGCTTTTGGTACAGGCCACCATCCTACGACTGCCTCTTGCCTCAAGGCAATATCCAATCATATAGAAGAAGGGATGGAAGTCATCGACGTCGGATGCGGCAGCGGGATCCTGGCTCTGGCTTCCGCTAAACTGGGGGCAGTGGTCGACTTGTGTGATACGGACATGATCTCTGTCAATAATGCAAAAGAGAATTTTTTGCTTAATGAAGAGAGTTTTCGTGACATATGGGAAGGCTCAATATCCGATACACAGAGGACGTATGACGTGGTGATCGCAAACATAGTGGCAGATGTCTTGATCTTTATAGCCAGTGATTTGAAAAAAGCAACAAAGTCAAAATTGATCCTTTCAGGGATTTTAGATAAATATGAAGAAAAAGTGATGAAAAAGTTTTCTGATATGAAGTGTCTTGAACGCATTTGTGACGGAGAATGGATTAGCTTAGTTATGGAGAAGTAATGAAAGAACCGAAAAACGATAAAAACAATAATTTTTTTAACCAAAACCCCTTATTGACCTTTGCCATATTTTCTGTGGTAATCATCCTTGTCTTTAAAACCCTGATCGGTGATGGAGACTCAGCAATCGGTTCCCAAATGAGCCAAGGTGCGGTAAAAAACAAAGAGGTCACCTATTCCGAACTCAAAAAGATGATCGAGGTCAATGGTGTCAATGAGGTGGCCATAGGCCAAAACTATATCCGCGGATTCGGACAGGAGGGAGAGCGCAGGGTTGTCTATACAGCGCGTCTAGTCCACCAGGACCCGGATCTTATCAAACTTCTTGATGAAAAGAAGATCGCCTATAAAGGATTCAGTGAAAGCAACTGGTTTACAGAGATGTTTGGCTGGCTGCTTCCATTTTTCATTATTTTGGCAATCTGGATGTTTTTTGCCGGTCGTATGCAGAAAAGTATGGGTGGCGGAATCCTTGGCATGGGAGCCTCCAAAAAGCTGGTGAACTCTGAAAAACCGGATACTACCTTTGATGATGTTGCCGGGGTACAAGAAGCGAAGGAAGAGGTGAAAGAGATCGTTGATTTCTTAAAATACCCTCAGCAATATATCGAACTCGGTGCAAAAATCCCAAAAGGGGTTCTTCTGGTCGGCAGCCCGGGTACGGGTAAGACACTTTTAGCCAAAGCCGTTGCCGGCGAGGCGAATGTCCCGTTTTTCTCTGTCTCCGGTTCAAGCTTTATCGAGATGTTCGTGGGTGTAGGTGCAGCGCGTGTACGCGATCTGTTTGAACAGGCTAAAAAAGATGCGCCT
This sequence comes from uncultured Campylobacterales bacterium, assembly GCA_964014335.1. Taxonomy (GTDB): domain Bacteria; phylum Campylobacterota; class Campylobacteria; order Campylobacterales; family Sulfurimonadaceae. The sequence goes on from CAXGZT010000121.1 coordinate 6,370, forward strand.
TCGATTATCTTTATAGATGAGATCGACGCTATCGGTAAGTCTCGTGCGGCAAGCGGAAATATGGGGGGAAATGATGAACGTGAACAGACCCTGAATCAGCTTCTTGCCGAAATGGATGGTTTCGGAACGGATACGCCAATCATTATCCTGGCTGCGACGAATCGTCCTGAGATATTAGACCCGGCCTTGTTACGTCCGGGTCGTTTTGACCGTCAGGTACTGGTTGACAAACCGGACTTCGAAGGTCGCCAGCAGATACTAAACGTACATATCAAAGGCATTAAGCTTGACCCGAATGCCGATCTTGTTGAATTGGCGCGTCTGACAGCCGGTCTTGCCGGTGCGGACCTGGCAAACATCATCAATGAAGCAGCTCTTTTGGCCGGGCGTAAAAAACAGTCGACTGTTACACAAGAAGATCTTTTGGAGTCAGTTGAACGTGCGATAGCCGGCCTATCTAAAAAGAGCCGTCGTATTGATCCTAAAGAGAAACGTATAGTCGCGTATCACGAGTGCGGTCATGCCCTTATTGCCGAGATCACAAAAGGTGCTAAACGCGTGTCGAAGGTTTCGATTATTCCGCGTGGACTCGCTGCACTCGGATATACCCTTAATACTCCTGAAGAGAATAAATATCTTGCCCAAAAACATGAGCTGATGGCGGAAGTCGATGTACTCCTTGGTGGCCGTGCGGCTGAAGAGGTCTTTATTCATGAGATCTCTACGGGGGCGAGTAATGACCTTGAGCGCGCGACGGATATCATCAAAAACATGGTTCAGGTCTATGGTATGAGTAATGTCGCAGGACTTATGGTTCTCGAAAAACAGCGTTCTTCATTCTTGGGCGGTGGTATGGGCTCTGCCAGAGAATACAGCGAAAAGATGGCTGAAGATATGGATAAACATATCAAATCCGAGCTGGAAAAACATTATGCCGATGTAATCGCCTTATTAAATACGTATAAGGGTGCTATAGAAGCGATGGTGAGCTCTCTCTTCGAAAAAGAGACTATCGACGGAGATGAGGTGCGCAAGGTCATTTCTGACTTTGAAAAAGAAAACGGTTTGGAAACGCGTCTGCAAGAGCAAGTGTCAATCGATGAAGAGACGAATCTTGCTGAAGAGAGCGAAGGTGACCAAGAGTGAACCCGCGCAGTGATACCCTGATCA
>CAXGZT010000122.1:0-7535 GCA_964014335.1 uncultured Campylobacterales bacterium
CTTCGCATGTCAAGAGTTTTTAAAAGGAATTTTGAAATTTGTTCTGGCTGTTTATTTTTGGTTGCGTCAAGGAGGTAAAAAATCACCATTTATAGATGAGTTGTCTCTTTAAAACTTTAATTAATTTATAGATAGTATATGATATCCAAATAAGCGCAGCCATATAAGAGATTATACTCCAGTGCATCACATTAAACGTACCTTCAAAAATACCAAAAACGATCCAGATGAGTACCAGCTCTAGAGCCTCAAATATAAAGGGCATTGTGTATGACGGTTCTTTTCGGCGTCTTTCATGTGAAGCATGCATAACGAACTCCTCATCTTTTCTTCCTTCCACAAGATTAACGCATATCAACTTATTAAATTATAGTTTTTTGACTTAATGCTTTTCTTTAAGTATGCGTTTCAGAACTTTTCCTGTCGCAGTTTTAGGGAGTTCGTCCAAAAAATATACATTTTTGGGAATTTTGAAATTTGCTAGATGCAGTTTTAAATATTTTTTGACATCTGCTTCTGATAAAGTGCTCTCGTCCCTGTCAAGTTCAATATAAGCAACTGGTATCTCCCCGCTGTGATCATCTTTTATTCCGATTACAGCTGCTGATTTAACGGATGGATGATGATAAAGCACCTCTTCGACTTCACGAGGATATATGTTCACCCCTTTTGAGATGATAAGGTCTTTTTTTCTGTCCACGATATAGATATAGCCTTCGTCATCAACCTTACCCAAGTCACCCGTTCTCACCCAGCCGTTTATAATCGTATCATCTGTAGCCGTCGGCCGCTTCCAATATCCCAACATCACGCAGTCGCCTTTAACGATCAACTCTCCAACCTGCCCGTTTGGCACCTCAAGCATCTCTTCATCAACAATCTTTACCTCATATCCATATAACGGAAGACCTATGGATAGAGGCTTTTGTTTGTTAAGGGGATTAATAGAGACAGCAGGAGCGCACTCACTGAGTCCATACCCTTCGAGTATCTTTGCTCGTTTAAAGATTGTATTAAAACGTGTCAGCGTATCTTCGCTCAAGGCAGCACCCCCCGATACAAAGGCGCGCACTGAATTAAACCATACAAAATACCATGGAAGCTTTGCCCTTACCAATGCATTATAAACATCAGGAATCCCAAGGAAAACAGTGACACGCTTTAAAAGAGTCTGTTTAATAATATTACTAAAAGGAAGAATAGATGGGATTATAATCATCGAACCTCCAATATAGACTGGCAACAGAACTGATATAGAGAGCGTAAAAGAGTGAAACATCGGCAGGTAAACAATGAAACGATCTTTTTTTGTCAGATTGAAACGCTCTTTTCCTCCATATAGATTGGAAAAGATATTTTTAAATGACAGCATCGCACCCTTCGGATGACCTGTTGTGCCGGAAGTATAGATCAGTACCGCTAAATCATCAAGTTTTCCATCGACCTTAACCTCATCATGAAACGGAGGAATCGCCATCGCCTCTGAAAATAGAAAATGTTCGCCTGTAGTATCGGGAAGTTCATCGAGCCAAACTGTCTTTTTAACAGAGGTCGTTTCTTGAAGGTTTTGCGTTTGTTTTGCAAACTTTGAAGAGGTGATCAACATTTTTGCTTCAGCGTCTTTCAGGATATAGGTATGTTCATCCTCTTTAAGCATATTGTTGATTGGTACAATAACACCGCCAATCTTGCTGATAGCAAAAAATGCAATCAGAAACTCTGCAGAGTTCGGTGTAATAAGCGCTATCTTATCTTCTTTCCCCATTCCGCTATGTGTCAGAAAACGTGCGAAACTGTCAACCTGCCGTAAAAAATCCAGATTAGAGATTTTTTTATCCTCTATAAAGATAAGCGTCTTCTTCGGCTGGGTATTTGCGTTTGCAAAAATCATCTCATAAAAGTTCTGATATGGATAGGTCATTTTTTACCTTTTACTATAGATAAGTCATTAAAAAAAGTCCCCTCAACACGCCATTAATGACTCTGCCCCAAAGGGCAAGAGGTTAGTACTTATAGCCTACGCCAATCGTTAACAGATAGGCTGAAGAATTTGAAAAGGTTCCATTTAATCTAGCTGGCTGAGAAACGGTTAAAGAATCTTTTTTATCATAAAGACCGGCAATACCAATACTAAGGTCATCATCATAATTATATCGTGCACCTAAAGAAAAGATCTGGGCATCTGACTCTGGGAGTTCAAAACTAACCGTTGACGCAGGTGATGGAGACTCATCATAGGCATACCCTGCCATTCCAGTCCATTCTTTGTTAAACTTATGGGTGACCCCAAGGCGGTAAGTATTTGTATCTTTCCAATTTCTCGTTTTAGGGTCATTAAAAGCGCCATCTAAAATACCAGTACCTATAGAAGAGTTATACCCTTCAAAGTCTAATGATTCGTAAGAACTCCAATAAGTTCGTTCATATACAACTTCTACGGTTGTTTCCTCGTTAAAGGTATAGGCTGAAGCTAAAGATAGTACTGCAGGCAAAGGAACAGTTACCGAAGCTGGGCCGTCATAGGTCTCTATCAGTCCTGTTGCCGCTCCCGAGATAACAGTTGCACTAAGCTGAGCATCTCCTTCTTCTTTTAAATCAACTTCTGATCTATACGTAGCCGCTAAGGACAACTCTTTCACCGGTTTATAGGTTAGAGCTAAGTTGTAACCAAACTCTAAACTATCCCCTTCCATATCTCTTGTAAGAGCAACAGTATTTACGCCACCAGCTAAAACACCAAGGTCAAGATTGGTTACTCCATCACTTTTTACAGTACCTTCACTATATACTAAGCGAACACCTGCCGCTACTGCCAGCTCATTAGACACCTTATAAGAAACAACAGGGTTCAGTTCAATAACTTTTAAGGTAAACTCTTCTGCTATTAATTTACTTGGACCTTCTTCCTGCCATCTTTTTGAAAGACCTGCTGGAACTGTTAAAGAAGCACCAAAACGAAAATCCCCATAAGCTTTACCTACATAATGCAGTGTCGGTAATAGAAAGTTTTCCTTTTCAGAACTTGCACTTGCAGGAGCTTGAATAGGTGGTGTCACTGCCCCCGTTGATCCAAAAGCTGTAATTGTTCCATCATAATCAATAGAAGTCAGATGGATATAGGTCAAAGTACCTTCTACATAAGACTTATCATCCATAAAAGCCATATTAGCCGGATTAGAGTATGCTGCATCCGCTCTATGTACATTAGCTATATCTGCTCCCGCCAATGCCGTTGAGTTTACTGATTGTTCAGGAATCCTCCATCCTGATGCCATCATCACTGTCGTTGCCGCAAGTGACAGTAGTACAATTTTCTTCATTCATTTTCCCTGGTTTTATTTATGTGCGGCTTCGACTGCCATCTCTCCTATGCCAAGTCTTGTCATGGAATAAACTTTTCGCTTCGAGAAACCGCCACCCTTAGTTCTACAAAAATAATTTACTGATTTTTTGCATTGAGTTTTATCGCTTAATCTTCCAATGAATAGAGCAGCCTGATCTCTTCGGCCCAGATGCTCTCATCAATAGTCTCAAGTATCAGCGGTATATCATCCATTCTCTCATCATTCATGATAAAACGGAAAGCATCCAATCCGATCTTTCCTTTTCCAATACTCTCATGGCGGTCTACATGCGAACCTAGATCAGGTTTGGAGTCGTTCAAATGCATACCCATCAAATATTCAAAGCCCACTATATTGGCAAATTGTGCCATAGAGATATCATACGCTTCGCGGGTTCTTATATCATAGCCTGCCGTAAACATATGGCAGGTATCAATACATACCCCTACGCGGCTTTTATCCTCGATTTTGTCGATGATGTGTGCCAGATGTTCAAACTTCCACCCCAGGTTCGAACCCTGTCCGGCCGTATTCTCGAGTACAAGATTGACTCCGCTTGTTTTATCAAGCGTGTAGTTCATCGACTCTGCTATACGGTCCAGACACTCCTCTTCAGAGATCTTTTTAAGCGATGACCCGGGATGGAAGTTCAAACGGTCCAGGCCCAGAAGTGCACAGCGCTCGACCTCATCGATAAAGGCATGCAAAGACTTCTCGCGTTTTTCATCCTCCGGATGGCCCAGGTTGATCAGGTAAGAGTCATGAGGCAGAACATGTTTCGGTTCTATACAGGCATTTTCCAACTCCTGCTTAAACTTATCGATCGTCGCCGTGTCTAAATCTTTAGCCACCCATTGACGCTGGTTTTTCGTAAAAAATGCAAAGGCCTGTGCCCCGATCTTTTTTGCATTGACGGGAGCATTAAAGACTCCCCCTGCTGCAGAGGTGTGTGCACCAACGAACTTATTCGACAAACTTTATCCTTTTGTTTTTGAAATTTTTATCAGGAGCCTATTTTTTTTATCTTTAAAATAGATATTTCCATCATGAATTTTGTAGATGATATTGTACTCTGTGCTTTCTAGCTTTTGCATAAAGCCGCCCTCTGTCTTCTGCATAGAAGCTCTATTAAAGATAGGACGGCCCAAGAGTACATTGAGTATCAGGTCATCCGGGTAAGAGGAGTGCAAATAGTCAGCATTGAATGCCGACTTTGTCAAACAGCCCTCGTTCACACAGACCAAATTGTCTATCTCAAGCGTCTCTACCAACTGTCCCGCGACAAAAAGATCCGCCCGGACCTCATCTCTGTTTTTGCGGATATAGCCCAGATCGGCGAACTTCAGTTTGGATGTTTTTATCACAATCAGACGGCTCTCGTTTTTCTCGTACTGCTTGGGCGCGCAGCCCGTAAATAGAAAAAGACTAGCCCATAGGATAAAGGATGTTTGAATGAACTTCATCGCAAGCTTTTAAAACCTCTTCGCTTAAATCTAAGTGCATGGCTTCCAAACTCTCCTCCAGCTGCCCCTGTGCCGTTGCCCCAATAATCGTTGAAGCTACGAAAGAGAACTGTTTGCTCCAGGCGATCGCCAGGGTGACAGGGGAGATTCCTGCTTTTTGCGCTATTTTTATATAGGCTTCGGTCGATGCCAAGGTCTTTTCATTGAGAAAACGAGCCGCCTGTGCTCTTACACGGGGGTTTTCCGAGCTCATATACGCCCTGAAACGCCCGTCGGTTCCGAACTCACTGTTATACTTGCCGCTTAAGACCCCGCCGGCAAGGGGCGAATAGGGAAGCAGCGAGACCTGCTCACGTTCACACATCACCTTCATCTCATCCAAAAAACGGCGATTAAGCAGGGAGAAGTTATTTTGAACAGACTCAAACCTCTTATACCCCTTCATCTGCGCCGTCATATTCGCCTTGGTCGTACCATAGGCCGTATCGTTTGAGGTCCCCAGATAACGCACCTTCCCCTCTTGTACCAAACGGTCGAAGGCTTCCATGGACTCTTCGATAGGGACAACCGTATCGGGCCAATGCATCTGATAGAGGTCAATGTAATCCGTACCCAATCGTCTAAGACTTCCTTCTACCCCCTTAGTGATGTGGTGCCTGTCTATCGCCGTCATCCCCTCTCTTGTCGGAGGGACAAACCAGCCAGAAGCCGCTCCGGCCACTTTCGTGGCAATGACCATCCTGTCTCTGCTCTTTTCCTTCAGCCACTCACCGACCATCTCTTCCGTCAGACCGCCAAGTTTACCCGATGGGGGGACGGGATAAATCTCTGCCGTATCAAAAAAATTCACACCCGCTTCATAGGCTCTGTCCATGATCCTGAAAGCCTCTTTTTTATCGCATTGGGTGCCAAAGGTCATCGTGCCCAGACAGATAGGAGAAACTCGGAGTCCTGTTCTTCCAATATAACGGTACTGCATCTGATTCTCCTCTTTGTCATCTAAATAGAGATTTTAGCGTCTTTTAACCAACGACTCTTTTAAATTTCATAGCATACTGTCATTATTTGGAAGCTTAGCCCTGTAATACCCTATACTGTTTCTATGAAAATCCATATTGACCTAGACTGTTTTTTTGTTTCTGCCGAACGGATTGCGGATCCAAGTCTACGGGGGAGACCTGTTGCCGTAGGCGGTCGTTCGGATCAGCACATCTTTTCTAAAAAAAACACCCGACAGACAATGAGTCTTGCCAACAACGGCGCCTTTGTCATGAGTTTTTTTCAAGACTCTGCTTCAAGCGATCAAAACGACCTCCACCATTTTATTGATTCTGATGGACGCATTCGCGGCATTCTTACCACCTCCTCCTACGAGGCGAGAGCATTCGGTATAAAGACCGGTACCACTATCAATGAAGCCTTGCAAAAATGTCCGCATATCATCATCAAAAAACCGAACATGAAACTCTATCAAAGACTCTCCCATGCGCTTCATGACTTTTTGCGTCTTCGCATTCCCCTGCTTGAACAAGGAAGTATAGATGAGTTCTACGGAGACCTGAGCGGATGGATAGAGGATAGGGATGTTCCCTCTTTCATACGAGAGTTGCGGGATGAAGTACAAAAGAGACTCAACCTTCCCATCTCCATAGGAGCGGCACCGAGCAAATACACCGCAAAACTTGCGACCAACCGGGCCAAGCCCTTCGGCATAAAGACTGTTTTCAAAGAAGAGGTAGACGATTTTATCCATCTCATCCCCATAGAAGCATTTCCCGGCATAGGAAAAAAGACGACAAAAAGACTAAAGGCTTACGGATTGCAGACCCTAGGGGACATCCAAAACGCAAAAGAGCTCTTCCTGCACCAGACAAAATCTGCCTGGGATTTATATCAGAGAGTATGCGGGATCGACAAGACCCCTATCGAGAAAGAACATATTCGAAAATCCATCGGGATATCACGGACTTTTGACCCCATACGGGATAGAAGCGAGGCATTGCGCCGACTTGTCATCTTAAGCCGTCATCTTAGTTTCGCCATCATGCGCATGGGGGCTATTCCGACTACCTTCCACCTTGGCATCTCTTATGAACTTCAGCAGAAAGGAAAGGCCAATATTACCCAAAACCGTCTTTTTAGCGAAAAGCTTTTTAAAGATCTTTGTATGGAACTCTTTAAAAAAGCGGACCGCTCTCCCTCCTTGAAAATCATACGTATCAGCATCTCGACATCACACTTCACTACACACTCTCACCGTACGCTCTCCTTGATAGATTATGAATCCGACCGGGAACAGTATAGCCTTACCCGGCAGACAAAAAAACTTCGAGAGAAGTATGGCTTAGATACTTTAAGATGGGGAAGTGAGATATAAAACGGCTCTCGTTTACTTTACGCTTGCGCTATGCTAAAATTTCATTATGGCCAAGAAAAAGAAAAAAGTAATCAACCTATCGGATCAAAACATCTCCTATACGGAAAAAGAGAGACACATAAAGATCATCTCCATAAACCCCAATAATATGGATGTAGAAGTTTCCATATCAGTAGAAGGGGAAAAGAAGAAGGTCATGATGTTTCCCCTCGCGCAGCTTCCCAAAGAGATCAAAAAACTGGTACGCCCCATTAAATAGGGCCCTTCACTGCTCTTTCAAGGGGTCAGGGACACTGTAGGTCGGTTGCGGTGCCATCTCAATATGGCACATCTGATATCCTCTATTATCAT
>CAXGZT010000123.1:0-7499 GCA_964014335.1 uncultured Campylobacterales bacterium
CCGTGATATCGACAGAATCGGGCGCCTTTTGCAGTGCCAGTTCAAATGACTGCTTCGCTTTTTCGTTCTCGTGAGAGTAGCCGTAGGCCTGTGCCCTGATCATCCAGTACAGAGCCTCTTCCCGCACACCGCTTTTCGGAGCCTCTTCAAGCCGTTCAAAGGTATTCAGGAGTTCTTTATAGGCTCTGTTCTCAATCGCCAGATAGGCATAACTGTAAAACAGATAGCTCTGTGCGAATTTCTCATAAGCATCCAGGGCTGCTCTCATCGCGCGTTCCGGACTCTTCTTCTTATACACCGCCACGATACGCTCATAATCCACCAGACGCATATCCTCCACCTTCGTCGAAGCAGAAGCAGCTTCTTCGAACCGCTGTGTATACCATGCAAGATCGCTCAACTGGGTATAATAGGCGCTGCTGTTCCCTTCCATATTTTCGATATCCACACCTTTTAGACTGGCGTAAGAAGCATCGATGTCACGCTTGATAAAGTAATAGTTCGACACCAAAAAAGCCGTTCGTATATCCTTTATCTCCTCTTTTTCGATCTCCCTTATCACACGGGCCGATCTCTCCATCTCCCCCATATTCAGATAGATCTGCAACTCCCGGGTCAGGAGCCCTTTTCGTGAGGAGTCTTTCCGATAAATCCCATGCAGAAGTTCTGCAGATTCAAGAGGCCTGCCTACGAGGTCAAAGATATAGAGCATCTGTTCTATGTTCTCTTCACTGGGGTCTCTCTTCAATTTTTTCTCAATCATCTTCGCCGCTGTTTGATACTGGTAGGAAGAGAGGGATCTTTTTAAGATCTTCTCCTCCATGGCTTTGTCTCCGGTACGTTTATACAGATACAGCATATGCTCTATAGCCTCGGCATTACGACCGGTCCATAAAGAGACCTCGACTGCCTTCTTGTGCCAATAGAGAGATCTCGGCCTGTGCTTCAGCGCTGTCCGTACCGTCTTGTAGGCATTTTCCACATCATTTGAATAGCTAAAGACCTGGAACAGCAGGCGCAACTCCTGCTCGTCTGCATCCCTCTGCGAAGGGTCCGGCGCTTTTCGATCCTCTTTGAAGCGGTATCTGTAGGTCGTGGAGATAACGGCTTGGGGGTATTTTTCCTGCAGGTCCTCCAAAGGCCCCTGTGCCTCTGCATACGTCTCGTAGCAGCCACACCGTACGGAGTTTATGCCCCTGCCTTTCACCAAGATACACGACTCCGGGTAACCCTTCTCTTCAAAACGGTAGGCCGACTCATCTTTGATGACAAAACTGTTTAACTGTACGGAGTAACAGCTCATTTCGCTTTTGGAGAAGAGCAGCAGGGAGCTGATAAGTAAAAAAAAGAAAACCTTCATCCCTACTCCAAATACTTCAAGCGCTCGATTGAGACACGCTTGGCATCATCAAGTTTTCCTGCGGCGAGATAAAGCTTGATAAGCCTGCGGCTCATCTTCTTGTCCTTATAGTACAAGGCCTCGTACCTGCGGGCCAAGTCTGCTGCTTCTTCCATCAAAGAACCGTACTGCAGGGCTTCGAGCGCCTTCATAAAGTAACCCGTCTTCTCTTTATATACTTTGGCGCTTTTATACAAGAGCATATACTCATCCGAAGATGCCTTATACCGTTTAAGCTCGAGATAGTATTTGGCTAACTCAAGATGCCATTTTTTTGAGCGCAGGGCCATATCCTTAAGCAGGCCGACGGCCCGTTCCGTCTCTCCTGCACCAAGAGCGATATAATAGGCCTGCTGTGTCCATTTCTCATATTCATGCTCATCAAGTTTCCGCAGTTTGCTCAAGCACTCGCCCTGCATCTTTTCATCTTTCAAATCGCTGCTGAGATAGAAGCACTCTTCAAGCCATTGCGTCCGCTCTTCTCTTTCGAGAAGCCGATAAAGAAAAAAGAGTGCACTCTGATGTAAGGAAAATTCCCGTGATCCTTTATACCAATACTCAAGTTCCTCGTTTAGATACGACCTTTCGGCAATGACACTATTAAACAGAAGACTCATTTCAGTTCTGATCTCTACGTGAAACCTTGCCTCATTGGTTGAGAAATATTTCACCTTCAGGGCCTCAAACCTGTATTTTGTCAACTCCTTCTTCAGTGTCTCATCCGCATTTGATTTTAAAAGCTCAATCATCTTCAAAGCAAGGTCATACTTTCCGCTCTTCAGACTTGATTTGAGCAGTGCCAGTGTCAGGGTCCTGTTTTCAGGTTCAAGCCTGAGCATGTTCTGAAGATATATTGCCGTAAGGTCATAATTGCTGCTCTCGGAAATAACCTGTTTTTGAAGCATGTCTTTGGGATAGAGGACAAACAAAACGGCAGCAAAAATGATAAAGATAAAAAGCGCTTCGACATAGCTGACGACTTCTAGACTCTTATTGGCATCGGATGATGACATCAGCTTCCTTTACCTTGAATTCAAGCGAGACCAAAGCACCTTTTTTCACTTTCTTAAATGCTTCGGGCCTTGTTATGATTTCACATCCCTCTTTAAGATGATAGTTAAGCGATATATCGACATAAGCCTGCAGGCCAAAAGATATCTCCTTCTCTTTCTTGTAACCGAGGAGTCGTGCATTGGTGTCCACGAGGTAGCTTTTATCCTTCTGCCCGAACTCGTCCACAAAGAGCTTAAGCTTTTGAGCCTCCGTATTGAGGTGGAGATAGCGTACGTCTTCTTCTGCCTTTTCACCCAAGACCGTTTCGGAATACCCAAAACTCGGCATCGCCTTGTTTAGACGCAGGGTCTTCAACTCTTTCATCCCCTGGATATGCCACCCATCCCTCTCCTGCATCATAGAGAGATCATAAAACTCCATCACCTTTGGAATATATTCCGAGGTATAGATGGGCATCGTCTCTTGCTTCAGAGCCCATTCATAGACCTCGTTCAAGGCAGACAAAGAGGCTCTCTTTGAACCGGCATAAAGGTGATAATAGATGTCTATCGGCTTTAAACGGCGCGGCTTCTCCGTCAGCTTAAAGGTCTGTATTACCTTTTTATATCCCCAAAAAGGCCCCTTGAAGTTATTGGTATAGACGTTCTCGTTTTGCGCACCGGTGTAGACCTGATAATACTCCCCTCGTTTAAGCCCGTAAGGTGCCACAAGAGAAAGCCATGGTCTGTCGTTGGTGATCACCGTATCTCCCCCGTTAATATTTAGGATATTATGTTTATAGACATATTCCAAGACTTCTTTTCCCGGAAGACAGTCTCCCGTCCAGTAGATCGTATTTGCCTTGGCTTTGAGCGGAGGCAGAAGCCTTGTATTGATGTAATCAAGCGAACCCCGGATCTCCCTGTCTATGGAAAAGTCGTAACCTTTTAGTTTCAACCTATACGCTTCACTCAAGTTGCCATCAACGATCTTTCCCCATTGAAAAGGGTGCGTCAGGGTATGCGTAGCCGCTTCCACATGGCCCAGCTGAAAGATCTTCTTTGCCTCTTTTTCCAAAGCGGCGGCATCTTTCGGATAAGGACCCTCCTTATGCATCTCCGCCTGTACGATGGACATAGATTGGGGAATGGTGTATTTTTTAAGGATCTCTTCGTAGATCACCTCTATACTGTACTTCTTTGCGTCCCACTCCGCCCTGTTCATGGAGCCGTCGCCATCGATATGTGAAAAAAGCAGACGACGGCCGTTTTCGGTGGTCGGATCGGGAACGGGGATATCTTCTAACTCCAAAACCATCTTGAAAAACTCGAAAGGGTTTATGCGCCAAAGTGAGGTCGTCCCTTGGCTGAGTATAGCCGTATCGGAAAGCGTGTATCCTCCCCACTGTGTCTTGGCCGCGAGAACCGATGCTTGATCATGCCTGTTAGACACAAGCAAAAGGGCATCTGCGCTCGATGGCATATAGACCGTATCATTGTAGGGAGGTATTCCATGGTCTTCAAATCCAAAGACAGGGTCTTTGAAAGCGATAGACTGTCTTTCCGGGGCATCAGAACGGTTTTTTTCTGTTTTAATCTTCAAAGAGGAGAGAAAACTGTCATCTGAGACACCGAAACCATCCAAAAAAAGTAGCTTGACCTCTTCATCCATAACAGAGCTAACCCACTCTCTAAAAGCCATGGCTTCCTCTTTTATGGGTTGTTCCGGCCATACGATGATGGCCTTAAAGCGCGTCAGTTCATCCTTATCGGGCAGACCCTGATCGATACGTTTTATTATAGGGATATAGCCCAAATATTCCAAGGGTAAAGAGGCCATTTGATGTGCACCAGAGTAGTTTTTGGAATAGAGTGAATTATGCAGTATCAGTACCTCTCTCCGTACGGCTTCCTTGGATGAGCTGCCGTATCGCGTCAACTCTTTGTTCGCGATATAGGGGATCAACCCCAGCTCTTTAATCTTCTTAAGGGTCTGTCCTATTTTCTCTTTCTCTTTGATATCGATATAATCCACGCAGATCAGTTCCAGACCATATGATTTTACTTTTTCTATATGATTGAGCAGCCACCTTCTGTCCTCTTTTTTCACTCTGCTATATGCCAGATTCACAGAAGAGAGTCCGTAAAAGAGCGACTCAAACAAGACGGCCTCGACACTTTCATGGATCTCATCCATGACTTCAAAACCGCGATTAACGATCAGCTTGCTGCCGGGAAACCGCTCCTTGAACCCCCTGACAAAACGCACGAGGCCCCGCTCATACTCTCTGCGCTCCTCTTCTCTCTTGGCGGCTATCTGATAGGAGTCCAGGGTGTCAAAAAAGAAGTTCTCATACCCCTTGTCTATCAGGGGCTGGATCACTCTCTCATACATAAAGGCGTGATAATCATCATTTGAGATATCCATGACAACAGAGTTCCATGCCCTGTTCAAAGAGATTTTCCACTCCTCTCTCAATGCCTTGAAGTAGTCCCGGTATGCACTCGCCTCACCCACGCTCACATAAGCATAGATTTTCTCTTTATAGCTCTTGAAACCGTGCGTATAAGGCGATATGTTATCGCTTTCGACAATGATATAGTCATGAATACCCACATTCGAGTAAGAGATATCCTTGCCGTAATAGACGATGGCACTCTTCTCCTGCGGACCCGCATGAAGACAGGAGAAGCCTAGAAAAAGCAGAAAGAGGAGTTTACTGCAGCATAAATGTCTCATACACCAGTCCTTTCATCTCTCGCCTCAACACAAGCAGACTTGTCACAAAGACGATTAAAAGTGATATCGAATAGCCGTATCCGAACATGGCAGGCCCCAGATAGATAGAGGCAAGGGTCAGCAAAACGTTCAGCACAAAAAATGCGATACTCAGCCACATCGCCACCACACGTCTGTCCAGATAATATAAAATTGCCAGAACCGACATAAAACCGAGTTGAAGCAGCGCCCCTATCGTCAAAACATAAAAAAGTCCCAGATACAGTTGCGGGATATTCAGCCATGCGAACAGTGTAGGTGCTCCCAAAAATAGCATGATATTGATAATACCCTGCACAACGATGATCTCGCGGATGGCATGGCGGATCGTCCGTACCATACTGTTTTTATAACGCTCTATCAACTCCAGGGGAGAGCCGTCGCGCACCGAATTAAAGAAAAGATCATAATTGTCTGCGAAGTCCGCCTCCAGACGATAAAAGAAAATTGCCATGCCCGGGATGATGGAGAGGTAGGCGATGAAAATCGGCATATCGTATACCACGGATGCCTGCAGCACGCCGATGACCTTACTCCCGGTCAGAGGATGGTACCAAAAGATAAACTTGTCCGCCCAGGCCCCCAGGGTATAAAAAAAGCCTGCCAGACCCAAAGACCAGTAAAAACTCTTATCCCGAAAAAAACCGAAATTCAGAAGAGAGCTGGACTCATAACTCTTGATGATCAGCGTCATCAGGATAAGGAGCAAAAGGGCGTTGCCGAACAGGAATATCATCAGCAAAGCCTCCAGAGTCTCCCCGAAATAGTAGGAACCCAGGACAATGAGACCGTAGGAGACAAAATAGGCCAATAATACGCTCCTGTAGTATTTCAGACTAACGGCCAGTATGTTCGATATCCATACCCCGCAAAGGATCAGGAAGGTAGAGACGACCCCGACGATAAAGAGCAGGCTTTGCTCTTTGAAGGCCCAAACGCTGACGGGAAGCCCGAGGACAAATCCCACTATCCATGAGACAAGAAGGGTCGCGAAGTAGGAGGGGAGTACCTCATCTTCTCTGTTGGCGAAGATAAGGTCTGCCGTATACCTCGTAAACGGCAGCTGAACGAGACCGGTGATGATGAGACTCGAAGCGAGAGCAATGGCGTAGGTGATGACAATAGGAAAGGCAAAGGTCTCTGAGGCATTTTGCGAACTCGCAATATTGATAAAACCCACCAGCAAAATAGCGAGGATAGATATCACCCACGGTCCGGCACTGAGCATACCCGAGTATCCGTACATCTTTAACAGAGAAAAGAGTCTGTCCTCCTTGAGGATCTTTCTTAGCTCAAAGCCTATTCCTGCCATGATTCCATCGCCTCTTTGTAGATATCTCTGTATGCGCCTAGGAAGGTCCCCTGCCTGTAATATCTGTCTACCCGTTTCAAGGCGATACTCTGGGCTTTTTTCCATAAGACCTCATCAGAGAGGTACCTTATATACTCTGCGGCCAGAGCCGTAGGGTTGGCGATCCCCGTCACTTCGCCCGCACTCCCCAAAGCGATATCCTCTTCATCCAGTCCCCCCTTGATAAGATCGTAACAGCTTCCTACGTCCGTGGCCACGCAAGGCACCCCTGCCGCATACCCCTCTAAGATCACCAGGGGCATCCCCTCACTGATAGAGGTTAGGGTCAAAAGTCCGCAGAGCGGAAGGATCTCTTTGATATTTTGAAAACCCAGAAATTTGATGTTTTCTTTTATCCCCAAAGATTCGGCCATGTTTTGGCACTCAATGGCATACTCCTCATCCTCATCCATAGGACCGACGATCCACCCCTCTGCTTCAGGTATCTCGTTGATCGTGATACGCATAGCCCGTATGAACGTCTTGATATCTTTGATCGAGACGACGCGGCCGATCAGGGTGATCACCTGAGGCACCCCTTCGGGCCGTTTTTGCAAAAGGGCGTTCAGCCCGTCCACATCAACCGCATTGGGGATCACCCTCGTCTTCTCTCTGGGGGCACCGAACTGAATCTGAATATCACGTGCACCCGAATAGAGGGAGAGTATGGAGTCCGCTTTAAGGTAGGTAAACTCACCTATTCTCTCGAAAAAGTTTACCCACATCTGCTGAATATAGTTTGCTTCCTCAGGCTGCTTGAGCAGGGTGGGTTTTTTAAAATCGATCCAGTCCGCCGTGAGCATATCGATCTTTCTCTCACGGGTATAGATTCCGTGTTCGGTCAGGATGAAAGGGAGTCTCTTGTCATACGAGGCCAAAGAGCCCAGGAAACCGGCATACCCTGTCGAAGGGCTGTGTAGAAGCTTCACTCGGGGCATCTTCGTCACGATTTCTGCCAACTTCCAGATCGGCTTATGA
>CAXGZT010000124.1:0-7470 GCA_964014335.1 uncultured Campylobacterales bacterium
GTATAAGAGACAGATGCCGTATCTTCTTCGGAAAATGTTTCACCTTGCGAAGCCGCCTCCGCTTGTTTTGTCGCACAAACAGCCGACGTGATCTTTGCACCCTCAAATTTCCGCTCCAATACAAATTCCAAAACGATCTCATTATTAATAGCCGGTTCGCTCTCAGGGTTCAACACAACTGTTGTCACCCCTCCCCTTACGGCAGCCTTTGAAAGACTTTGCAGGCGTGAAGCATTAAGTTGCTTGTCTGGCAAGGAGATATTCAGATCAATCAAGCCCGGAAGAAGATAAGCTCCTTTAGCATCCAGAGCTTCATCCCCTTCAAGACTCGGTGCAATTTTTGTGATCAAGCCGTCTTGTATCTCTACATCAGCTTCTCTTTCGCCTGTGGCATCGCACAAAATTGCATTTTTGATAATCATAAACATCCTTTTTAAATATTGCTATAATTCTAACAAAAAACTCTTTAAGAGGTACACTTATGAAAAAAAACATACTCTTTCTAACACTCTTTATCTTTTTATCCTCTTATGCCGACGTCGACGCCTATAAGCAAGGTGAGATTTTATACTCCCAAAAAGGCTGCAACGGCTGTCACGGTATTCACGGCGAGGGTATGCATACCTACCCTAAGCTTGCAAACAAACAAAAATACCTCTTGGTTAAAAAACTGAAGTTTTACCGCGGTAAAAAAGGTGTGATGAACCAGACTGCACAGATAATGATCCCCTTTGCGGAAAACCTCAGTGACGAGGAGATAAGCTATATTACGACCTACCTCTCAGAATTTAAAGCAGATAAGGACGAACCTAAGTATGAGATGGAGTTTGAGTCCTGGGGAGACGGAGGAAGTTAGTCAAGAGCTCTTCGGGTTAGACTTCTCTTCTGTAAATTTCTTGAGCCCTCTTTTAGGGCTTCACCTTTTTAACTTCCTCCAGTATCTTATTCACTGTTTTCGTAAAATCCTTGACATTGCTGGCTCCGTTTATTCTATGCCCTATCTTTGTTCCGTTAGCGTCGCTAAAGTAAAAAGTCGGCGTCCCGATAAACTTAAATTTATCGGGAATAAAATCATTATTGACATCTAAGTATACGGGTACAAAGTTGCTCATTAAAAGCGTATGGACGGCATCATCTTCAAATACAATATTTTCCATATACCAACAGGCGTCACAGTTCTCGCCTGAAAGCATCACCATGATATTCTTTTTTTCTTTAAGCGCTTGGGCTTGGGCTTCTTCATAAGAGTGCAACCAATCCTCTCCCCCCAAGAGCGCTACGGATAAAAGAACCAAACTTACTATTTTTTTCATTTCTGCTTCTTTTTTATAGTTTTTTCAGTAGCTCTTCAGGAGGCAAAAACCCTATTGTTCTTTTCGACTTGATCTCTTTACCCTGCTTATCATAAAAGATAAGGGCCGGAGGGCCAAAAAGACCAAACTTCTTGCTCAGTGCTTTTTCTTCGTCCGTGTTTGCGGTCACATCTGCTTGGATCAGGACATAATCCTGCCATGCTTCTTTTACGGCGGCATCGGCAAAGGTAATATGTTCCAACTCTTGGCATGAGGTACACCAATCGGCAGCAAAATCCAGCATGATGTTTTTACCCTTTGAATCAGCAATAATCTTATCCAGCTCGGCAATAGAGTGTATCTTAATAAAACTATTCTCTTTTATCCCCGTTTGAGTCGCACTCTTCTGGACAAGGGCTTCAGATGCTATAAGTTTTTCCAAAGGGTTTAACATGCTTGAGGCATTGGTAATAGAGCCTATAAAGAGTGCTGCGGCATACAGGAAGGTTATGATACCGAAACTCTTTTTTGCTGCGAAACACGGATGGCAATAGGTCTCGCTCTCTTTCGCTTCAAAAGCCCCAAAGCTTACCGCAACGAACATCGCCAGTGCTGACCATAAAAAGAAAATTAGGCTGTTATCTAAAATTCGGCTCAACATCCAGATGGCCACGGCTAACATCATCACGCCAAAAATGGACTTGATCGCGTCCATCCAGGCACCTGGCCTAGGCATAAACTTGCCGGCTCCCGTACCGACGATGAGCAGAGGAACACCCATCCCCATTGAAAGTGCATACAGCGCCATACCGCCTAAAAAGGCATCTCCAGTCTGAGAGATAAAACCCAGAGCAGCAGCCAACGGCGCGGCTACGCACGGCCCGACGATGAGGGCAGAAAGCAGACCCATTATCGCGATAGAGGTATATCCTTTGCCGCTGCCTTCTGTCTTGCGGTTCAAATAGGACTGCAAGGATTGCGGCATCTGTATCTCAAAAAGTCCGAACATGGACAGGGCCAATAGCACGAACACGCCGGAGAACACGCCGATGACCCAAGGTGTTTGAAAGGCTGCTTGAACACCTGCACCCGTGAGCCCTGCGATCACACCTGCGATAGTATAGGTAATTGCCATAGCCTGTACGTATACCATGGAGAGGAGAAAAGCTTTTTTTGTCGTCATCTCGGAACCGTGAGAAACAATGACACTCGAGAGGATAGGTACCATAGGAAAGACACACGGCGTTAAAGACAGAAGCAGACCAAAAATAAAAAAACCGCCAATAACATACAAGATATTTCCGCCGGCGAGAAGAGCTGTTATAGGATCATCACTCTCTTCGGGTATCACATCCTCTTGATCCACAAGGCCCCTACTAAAGGCATCTCTCTTACCTGCCGTGTCAAGAGAGTCTAGATCGATTTCAAGCTGAAAGCTTTGCGTGCTCGGTTCATAACACAAACCCTTTTCTGAACAACCTTGATAGTTCACGATAAGCTCAAAGACACCTACACCGGAACTCCCCGCTGCTTTGCTCAAAGGAATATTGAGTTGTTGATCATTAAAATAAACGGTCTCACCCTCATGGTCATGCCCCTGCGGAAGGGTAAACCCGTCAATTTGGACATCACTGCCGGATGCTACCTCAACTGAAACCTGGTTTTTATAGATATAGATATCATCGGCTAAACTAAAGGTGACGACAGCTTCTTTATCAACAACTTCGGCTGTTAGGACGAAGGCCTCTTCGAGCGTAAGAAACTTGTTTTGTGCCGAGAGCGGTGAAACAAATATAAATAATAGACTTATCAACGGTATAAATATTTTCATATACTTCCTTCTTAATCATACGCGTGATTTTAACTTGTAGTTCGTTAATTATACCTTTTTTACAGGGAAAATATATCTGATCGGGCTTAGCTAAAGGTGCCGGGTTCCACGAGGTGAGTAGGTCCGCTCAGCCTTAGCCCGGTTTTTTTTTCAAAAATATTAAGTGGAATTCGTTTAAGCCAAACCATCTTCTACAAGAAGGCTCTCCCTATCTGCTGCGACATAAAGACCCTCTCAGTTGACATTCCTGATACGATGGAGTCTAGCTGAATGGCTCTAATCCAAAGCCTTGTCGATAAGGATCCGTTCTGTAATGTGATAATATTCACCCATACGTATAGTTTATACTACATAAACAACAAGGATAAGGTATGCCAATAAGTAAAAAGGCTAATCATCACTATTAAAATACGCCAACCTTTTTTATTAATTTCAATACACAAAATAACAAAAAATTATTGGTTTATTTGTGTTACAATATATCTACTGAAATCTCATTAAACCGATAGAATGAAGGATTCCTGCAAAATGACCCAAAAAGTAGTAAGCAAGCTTCTATATATTTTAATGAAAAAAGAGAGACGACTATCTGTAGTCGTACGCGGAGGGCTTTTTTTGTTCATTTGGTGGGTGCTTACTAATGGTGATATCTCGTCATGGTGGATTGGTCTGCCTGCAGTGGTAGCGACTATTGTGATCAGTATAATACTTGTTCCCCCTATACGCCTAGTATTGATAAGAGTAGTATGGTTCGTACCGTTTTTTTTCATTTTATCTTTCAAAGGAGCTTTAGACGTAGCATGGCGAGTTTTTCATCCGCGCCTTCCGATTAGTCCAAAATTGGTCGAATACCCCTTAAGCCTACCTCCTGGATTGGCCCAAGTCTTAATGATAAATTTGATTAGTCTAGTGCCCGGTACATTAACAGCACAGTTGAAGCATAATGTCTTGACCATCCATGTGCTAGATATTCGAAACGACTTCAAAACCAAACTCATCGAATTGGAACAAGATGTGTCAAAGATATTTGGTCTATCTCAGAACATTGATAATGAGGTTAAAAACAATGAAACACGTTAAAGATATTTTATCTGTAGCGAGTTTGAAGAGGGAGACAAATATGGTAATAGAACATGAGGGATAGCTCAATATGCAGACTTTTCATCTCACGCTAGCTTTTTTTTTATTGCTCAACCTTGTCGCAGGAATATGGCGCGTTCTGCTCGGTCCAACTCCTGCTGACAGGATGCTAGCAGCTCAACTATTCGGTACAATAGCAGTAGCAATACTGCTATTGTTGAGTAAGGCAACGAACCATTCAAGTCTGCTTGATGTGGCACTAATCTTTGCCTTATTGGCTGCGATTACGGCAGTAGCTTTCGTACGCCGAGCCTGGCCAAAAGAGATACACGATTATGACACTGATTGAGTATCTATCTTCATTCCTCCTGGTGCTAGGTGCTTTCTTCTTCCTGTCAGGTACCCTGGGTCTTCTTCGTTTTCCTGATGTATACACGCGTCTTCATGCATTGACAAAGGCTGACAATGTCGGATTGGGTTTCATGGTTCTTGGTCTTTCTATGCAGGCTGATTCATTGATCGAAGTAGCCAAACTGCTGTTGATTTGGTTACTGGTACTGCTTTCTGGATCGAGTGTGGCATATCTAATTGCTAAAAGTGCATTGCAAAAAGGAGCGCGTTTATGGAAATAGTAACCCAACTTTTTGACGGCTTGTTATGCTTAGTTATATTGCTAGTTGCATGGCAGTCACTCACAAGCAGTGATCTCTTTAAAGCAATTGTTCTGTTTATTGCCTTTGGATTGCTCATGGCACTGGCTTGGGGACGGCTCAGTGCAATTGATGTCGCGATGGCCGAAGCAGCCATCGGTGCCGGCTTAACCGGTGCCCTGCTTCTAGCTGCTTTGGCAAGATTCCAGAAGTCAAGTAGTACCGATAAAACGTATAAGGATTCTTGTTCAAACAGTCGCAATAGTTCTGACAATACCGTAGATGAGCGACAGAAAAGTCAATGATTGTTGATAAAAAGAGGAGCCTAAACCGAATGATCCGTTTGCTACTCATTATATTGTTATCACTGCTTGCGGTAGAACTCGGATATGTTATTCTATCATTACCGAAGTCGGCAATAAATCTTCAGGCACATGTAGCACAAAATATTGCCGCTAGTGGTGTTAGCAATCCGGTTACGGCCGTGCTGCTAAACTTTCGTGCTTACGATACCCTATTGGAAGTGCTCGTACTGCTGGTTGCTCTGCTGGGCGTTTGGTCTATGAAGGAAGTCCCCATTCGGCCCGTTGCCGATATTAAAAATCCTGTACTGGATACGTTGACAGAACTTTTGGTACCATTTTTAATACTGTTTTCTGCTTATCTGTTGTGGGTTGGTGCCCATGCTCCAGGCGGTGCTTTTCAAGCCGGATCTGTACTCGGTGCGGCCCTGGTACTGCTTTTTCTGTCCGGACGACAGCCTTTTCTAGCTTTCCAGGGATTAGCTCTTCATTTTACTCTGGTAGCAGGTCCAGCCCTGTTTGTCAGCATTGCACTATTCAGCATGCTAGTCACAGGAGAGCTTCTGCAATACCCTCTTGCTCATGCAGGCACCATTATCCTTATACTAGAAAGCATAGCGACTGTTTCCATAGGCCTGACACTGGCCCTATTGTTCTTTGTCCTATATGCAAAACAGAAAAAGAAACAATGAATATGCTTTTCATCTATGCTTTAACAGGTATTGGACTTTTTTGTATCGGACTCTATACCCTGGTCATTCATGCTCATCTGTTACGAAAAATTCTGGCACTGAATATAATGGGCAGCGGTATATTTTTAATACTAATCTCTCTCGCAATGCGCAGTGGGCATTCATCACCGGACCCGGTTCCCCATGCCATGGTGATTACCGGTATCGTAGTTACGGTATCGGCTACGGCGCTGGCGCTGGTACTCATGTTGAAAGTCCTTGAAATGACGGGCAAAGCAGAACTGTACGAGGAGGAAGTATAATCCAATGCAGTTTCTTATAACGCTTCCCTGGGCTACTCTTTTGATTTTGTTTCCAATGATCGGTGCTATTATGAGTTTCCTCTGGCCAAAACAGAGTAATAAGATAGGGCTTGTGACGGTATCTTTTATACTACTATCAGTTATTTTTCTGGCATGGTCTATAATTGAACACGGCGCCTATTATCACGCCGTTGGTGGATGGGATGCTCCATTAGTCATTGATCTATATGCTGATGGTTTAAGCCTTTTAATGCTTTTCATGACCGCTTTGGCCGGCCTCGGTATCAGTGTCTATGCCACAGGCTATTTTTTGACTGAACAATCGACCCGATTTTGGCCGCTTTGGCTCTTTACCATCGCCGCGTTAAATGCACTATTCCTATCAGCAGATATCTTTAATTGTTATGTAACACTGGAGTTAATCAGTCTTGCGGCTGTTTCCTTGACCGCTTTGGGAAAAAGCCCAGAAGCCTATTGCGGAGCTATGCGCTATCTACTTGCAACACTTCTGGGCTCGCTGCTCTATCTCTTTGGCGTTGTATTGCTCTATCACGGGTTTGGAAGTGTTGATATCGCCATACTCTCTCAACGTGCTGAATCAATACCGATACTTTGGGCGGCATTGGCACTTATGAGTGCTGGGCTACTGCTAAAGACAGCCCTTTTCCCACTTCATTTCTGGCTTCCTCCCGCTCATTCCAGTGCTCCTGCCCCGGTCAGTGCCATTTTATCCGCATTGATTGTAAAAGCCTCTTTCTATATCTTTTTGCGTGTCTGGCTGGCTATCTTTGGCCCATTAAGTGACGGAACCGTCGAGAACATGTTTGGAGTGTTGGGTGCTGTAGCGGTGTTATGGGGTTCTATCCAAGCTTTGATACAGACCCGACTAAAGTTATTAATCGCTTATTCAACTGTGGCTCAGGTAGGATACCTCTTTTTGGCTTTTTCACTGGCAATGGGCGGTGGTGTTGCGGCATGGAACGCGGTTATCTACCTAGCCTTTTCCCATGCTCTGGCAAAAAGTGCCATGTTCCTTGTTGCAGGTAATATACTGCACTTTAGTGGGCATGACCGGGTCATGCACCTTGACCGTGTTGCACAACGTCTGCCCGTTACCACGGTAGCTTTTGCACTCGCCGGTGTAAATATTATCGGATTGCCCCCAAGCGGAGGTTTTATGGGCAAATGGTTTCTTCTTGAAGCAGCATTGGTTCAAGAGCAATGGGGGTTTGCCACCATTATATTTATCGGGGGTTTACTGGCAGCAGCTTATGTCTTTAAGGTCGTCAGCCATGCTTTTACTCAGTCGCCCGTACCGCAA
>CAXGZT010000125.1:0-7426 GCA_964014335.1 uncultured Campylobacterales bacterium
GATCAATGTGGGTCTCGTGGGCTCGGAGATGTGTATAAGAGACAGGTCATAGCATCGATCTTGATGATGTTCAGATATTTAAAAAGCGGTTGAAATTTGACGATCATCTCTTGCGAGCAGTCGAAATCATCCAAGGCTATCTTATATCCCTTCTTCTTCAGCTGAACTATATTTCGCAGCAATTTTTCAGTGACTTCAGTGGTCTCGAGTATCTCTATGACGAAACGTTCAGGATCAAGGAGTTCGAGTATATCTGATGCGATGACCTCACAGTCCACATTTATGAAGGCTATCGCCTCTTTTCCCATGACACCTTCGAAATCCATATGGGTAAGTGTGTTGAGCATGACTTGCGAGGTAGCTTTTATATTGCTTGGAAACTCTTTTATATCATCTTTGCTGTCACGAAAAAGAAGCTCGTAGGCAAAAGTCTTACCGCTTAGGTTTACGATCTTTTGGCGTGCTATGTATATTTTATTCATTGAATTATAACCTTAAGGCACGGTATCTGCACGATTATACCATTCTAGTGTAAAAATACTATAAACACGGAAAATAAACTCTAATGAGGGAGAGGAGTCTTATGAGAAAAGGTGAAAGTAGCACACTCACACAAAGCTATGAAAGGGCCTGATACCTGTATGGTTTTTCTTTTTATCCGAATCTACAAAACTATTCCATCCTGAATGGCTTTATTTATTGCTGTCCTATGCTCTTTATCTGTCCCCCATTCTTCTGTATACTTCTTGATCAAAGTGTCAATGCACGCTTTATAAGTTCCAACATCACTGTTATGCTTATCAACGACTAGCAGTTCTCTAAATTCAGCTGCTTTAATCGGTTTTGCACATTGAACTGAAAAAGCGTTTACTCTTTTTCCTGTTTCCGGATGATACAAATATATCATGCAGACCGGCGGGTAAACTGCTTGCGGGCAGCAGTGCCCAAGCGATGAGTGTCTTTTTAAATATCTTTATGAAATATTCAAAGATAAAAGTGAGACCTGAAGTTTATTTTTTATTTTAAGTTCGATATTTAGGGAGTTTACAAGTGGTGGGTTCAGAGTGACTCGAACACTCGACCACTCCGTTATGAGCGGAGGGCTCTAACCAACTGAGCTATGAACCCACTTGTATTGAATAAGGCCGAGATTATAGGCTCTTCTTGCTTATATATATCTAAAATATTGATCATTTCAGGAAAGAAACTTTTTACTTTTCCAAGGGATCGATCAGGCGTCTGTCGGAGTTATAGAAAAAAGTGAACCTGAAGGCCAAGAGGTTCTGCAAAATAGCGATGATGATCATAAAGTTTACAAAACTGCTTCCTCCGTAGGAGAACATTGGCAGAGGGACGCCGACGACGGGTGCGAAACCGATGGTCATAGCAATATTGACACTCATATAGATAAAAAACAAAAAGGCCAGAGAGAGGCTGACGACCTTAATATAATAGTCCTTGTTAAACCAACTGATCGAAAAAAGATGCAATATCAAGGCCGCATAAACAGAGACCAGCACGAATCCTCCCAAAAAGCCGAACCGTTCGACGACATATGCAAAGATAAAATCGCTTGAGGCGATCGGCAAAAACTTCATCTGTGTCTGCGTGGCCTCTTCCATACTGTTTCCGCTGAGTCCGCCCGAACCGATGGCGATAATGGACTGCTGTACATGATAAGAGGGTTTCTCGCTCATAAAATCGTGGATGCGCTTTTTCTGATAATCATGCAGCTGTCCGTAAAGAATAGGAGCGGAGAGGATGAGGACGGCGGCCAGGCTTGCCCAGATCTTCCAATACACGCCTATAACAAAAAGCACGCCAAAACCCAGAAGCATCAGTACCATTGCCGTTCCCAGGTCCGGCTCTTTCGCGATCAAGAAAAAAGGCAACAAAATAAAAAAACTCAGTTTGGCGAACTCTTTCAACCGGTATCCCTCTCGCGGCGGCGGATTTTTACTGATCAAATAAGCAAGCATCAGGACGAAGGCCGGCTTGATCAGCTCCGAGGGCTGAAGCGTAAAGTTGATAAAAGGAAGCTCCAGCCAGCGCTTTGCACCTAAACGCGAATGTCCGAAAAACTCGACGGCGATAAGCAGAGCGATATTGAGCCAATACAGAAGCGGAATCAACCATGAAAAACGCCGGATGGGAAAAAGAAAAAAGAAAACAAAGGCGACCAGACTGATAAGGACATACACCGTATGCTTCTGGGCCAGTGCGGGAACAATCTCTGCGATCAACATCCCCGAAACAAGAATAAGCGGCGTGATCAAAGCGATAATAATATAATCAAAGTGTGTTATAATTCGGCGATCTATTTTTTTAAACATAGTATGAATTATATCACTATTTTGGACAAGCGAACCTCCTAACTGATAATCTTTCTAGACCCGACCAAGGCTTTTTTATGCATAAACCTACCGACTACCTTTGTGAGACACCTGAACGGCTCGACAAGTTTTTAAGCAGCTCTCTAGAGAGTACGCGGAACCAGATACTCTCTTTGATAAAAGAGGGCCACGTACACGTAGACGAGAAGCTTGTCGCCAAACCCGGTCTTAAACTCAAGTCCGGCCAAAGAATCCACATTGACTTTCCCGAACCCGTTGTCACAGAGCCTTTGGAGATCGACTTTGATGTCGAGATCCTGTATGAGGATGACGACCTTCTTGTCATCAATAAACCAAAGGGCCTGACCGTACACCCTGCCCCCTCCGTAAAGGAGCCGACGCTTGTTGACTGGCTTAAGCACAAGGGTGTCCGTCTATCCACAATCAGCGGGGAAGAGCGGCACGGGATCGTTCACCGTTTGGATAAGGGAACGACGGGCGTCATGGTCGTTGCAAAGAACAATGAAAGCCATGAGGCTCTCTCAAAACAGCTTCAAGACCGCACTATGGGGCGTTTCTACCTTGCTGTCATCAACATCCCCTTGAAGGACAATCTCATTGTGGACAAACCCATAGGCAGGAACTCGACCAACCGCCTAAAAATGGCTGTTGTCGAGGAAGGCAAAGCGTCTAAGACAGAGTTTACAAAGCTCTACCCTTCCAAAGACGAGAAGAGTGAACTGATCGCCTGTAAACTCTACAGCGGGCGGACACATCAGATCCGCGTCCATTTAGAGAGCATAGGACGCGGTATCATGGGCGACCATTTATACGGATTTAAGAGCAAAGAAGATAAAATCAACGAGATTTTTTTACATGCCTATATATTATACTTCGTGCACCCGACTTCTCAAAAAAAGATGGAGTTCATCGCACCGATTCCAAACAGCATGAAAACCTATTTAGAAGATAATTTTGATATGGAGTTTATTAATGAAGCAACTGATCCTTCCGACTTTGTGCGCCACTTTAATCCTCTTTAGCGGTTGTACCCAGCAGCCTGCTCCGGCCGAAGAGCCTCAGATCGATCCGACGCTGCCCAAGGTAAGCGTAAACGGTCATATCGAGTCCATGAGCAGCATCGCATTTGAGTGGAAACCCCTGAGTGATACCAGGGTCAAGGGATATTATGTCTACCGGAATGACCCCCTTGAAAATGAGAAAACCCTGAACCGCCATGCCACTGTAGAAAGCCGTTATGTCTCGCACTATACGGATGCCGATCTAAAACCGAACACGACCTATGTCTACAGGTTCTCCTCTTATAATCAAAAAATGCAAGAGTCGGATGCATCAAAGACCTATAGGGTAACGACCGCACCGCTCTTGTCTTCTGTAAGTTTTTTTGATTCCATCGGCAATCTTCCCCGTATGGCAAAACTCATCTGGCGTCCTCATGACAATCTCTCGGTCAAGGGCTATGTTCTCGAACGTCAGACGATTGAAAAAGCAGAATGGGAGCAGATAGCCACGATAAAAAATCGCCTGCAGGCAGAATACATCGATAAAGGCCTGGACGACAACCGTGTTTATAAATATCGCCTACGTGCATTGACGTATGAAGGCTTCAAATCGACTCCGAGCGATATCACCAAGGTCGCTACAAAGCCCCTTCCCAAAGAGGTGCGAAAACTCCAAGCCACTACTACCGAACCTAAGCGAATAAGACTCTCCTGGCAGGCAAGCAGTACGGATGATACGGCATATTACAATGTCTACCGCTCTGACTCGGGCAAAGGTTCGTATGATTATCACGTAAAGCTGCACGAGAACGAGTTTACGGACGAGATTCCCGAAGACGGAAAAAACTATTATTACAAGGTGACCGCCGTCGACTTTGATGGTCTCGAGGGCCTTAAGCAGAGTGCTCCGGCGCACGGAAGCAGTTTGGAAAAACCCAATACTCCGACTTTTATCAATGCTATTGTCAAAAACAACTCAGCCGTATTAAGCTGGAAAAACAATGACTCTCGCACGAAGAGCTATACGGTCATCCAGACGAAGAAAGAGTCGTGGATCAGCTCGACATCGACAGAGATTACAGGTATAGGTCGAACGACATACACGGTAAAAGACCTCCAACCCGACACACAATACCAATTTCAAGTCATGGCAGTAGATGAAAACAACATTATGTCTAACCCAACAGAACCAGCCGATGTTCTGTTTTCAACACCCGATAGATAAGAGTTAAATGCCACATATTCAAATCCAAAATTTTAACGAAGTCGATTTCCCCTTTTCACATGAAGGGATCGACTTCGACTTTATCGCAACAAATGTCAACTATCCGGATGACAAACTCATCTGTGCAAAGAGCGAAGAGAAGACTTTCTTCCTTCAATTAAAAAAAGGTCGGGACAAATGGCTTTTAAAAAGTGACAAGGTCACTCGGGTATCGCCGAACTTTCATATCAAAAATGCCATCCAGGCCTATGCAGACAAGGCGGAACTTGAAATCCTCTTTTCCAATCTGGCGCAAAAAGAGCCCAAACACAGGGAAAAAGAGTCTGCATTGAAGCCTATCGCCTATTTTGCCGACTCCTTTCCTCAGGCGAAAGAGATATGGATTGAAGTCGGATTCGGCTCCGGGGTACACCTTCTGCACCAGGCCTCGCTCCATCCTGATGTTTTGCATATTGGCATAGAGATCCATAAGGCTTCCATCGAACAGGTCCTCAAGCAGATCGCGATTCAGGAACTCGACAATGTCATGCTTCTTGATTTCGATGCCAGGCTCTTTTTAGAGTTTGTGCCTTCCAACCTTGTAGGACGCATCTTCGTGCATTTTCCGGTGCCATGGGACAAAAAACCCCATCGTCGTGTCATCTCTCACGGCTTCATCTCCGAGTCTCTTCGCTGCCTTAAAAAAGAGGGCACCCTGGAACTGCGAAGCGACAGTGAGAACTATTTCGCCTACTCTCTTCAAACCTTTCTAGAGCTCAACCAGAGCGATTTTCAGGTGCGCAAGAACCAGAATATCGGTATTGTGAGCAAGTATGAGACGCGCTGGCGTAAAATGGAAAAGAACATTTACGATATTACCCTGACCAACCACGAAGAGTCTGATCCCATAGATAACGACTACGACTTCTCACTCAAAGGAAAATGCCGCATTGATATCGAGAAGCTTAACGGTACGACGGAGCGTTTTGAAGAGGGTTTCATCCACTTTGAACGCCTCTACAAGATCCATACCGGAGACTATCTTGTTCGCCTCTCTATGGGTTCGTTTGACAAACCCGAACACCTTTTTCTTATTATCAAAGAAGAGGGATCTGAATATTTCCCGGCCTCGCCTATCGCCTCCCGTACGAACTACCGATCCCATCTCAAACTAAAAGAGCTTTTATATGGATAAAGTTATCATTGCCAAAGACCTTACGCTTTCATATAACAACAATGAGACCATTATCAATCAATGCAGTTTTGATATCAACTCGGGGGACTTCGTCTTCATCACGGGAGCCAGCGGTAGCGGAAAATCCACTCTTCTGAAATCACTCTACGGTGCACTCTCTCCAAAGCAGGGCGAGCTCGTTGTTGGCGGTGTTCAGATGAACAACATCGGCAGTAAAAAACTAAACTTTTTGCGCCGTCACGTCGGCATTGTTTTTCAGGACTATAAGCTTATTAAAGAGTGGACGATTGAAAAGAACGTCATGCTGCCCCTTATCATCTCGGGTTACGCGAAAGACGTGAGTGAGATTCAGGTACAAAAATTGCTAACACATGTTAAGCTCAATCATCAGCTTGGAAAATATCCCCTGGAGCTCAGCGGTGGAGAACAGCAGCGTGTGGCCATGGCAAGAGCCTTGGCACATAATCCTATTATCATCTTGGCCGATGAGCCTACGGGTAACCTTGATGACTACTCGTCTCAGGTCATATGGAACCTTTTAGAGGGTGCATGTACGCAGCTTAAGACGACTGTGGTTGTCGTCACCCACCATATTCCTGAAACTATGAAAATAGAGTACAGGCATCTGCACATCGAATATGGAAGTATTTATGAAGTCTCTTAAGAACCACTTTTCCCTTATTGCCGCACTGTTCACCATCTTGTTTACAATACAGGTCTATAAGGTACTGGAGCGTTCGATCTCCTCTTACGAAGAGAGCCTGCGGGCAAACTATTCTATTATCGTCATTGCGACAAGTCCTTTGGAAGAGTCTTCGCTTAAGTCCCGTTTTTCACTGATCCATTCCCTTGAGGAGATCTCTCCTGAAAAAGTCATCAAGCGTTTGGAAAAGGAGATGGACAAGACCAGCCTTGGTCTCTTGCGTGCTTCTTTACCTAAGTTTTACAAACTCACTTTAGAACACTATCCGCAACCTTCCGAAATCGACATCTTAAGCTCACAGCTGAAAAACATGAAAAAGATCAAACGCGTAGAAAGCTTTTCACAAACCCATGATCAAATCTATAAGCTTCTTCTTCTGTACAAGGGAGTGATACAGATTTTTGCCTTGGCTATCTTTATCGTCACCCTGCTCTTGATCGCGAAAGAGATGCGTATTTGGCAGTTCCAGCATGAAGAGAGGATGAACATTATGGCACTTTTTGGTGCGCCTATCATGCTGCGTTCTGCCGTACTCTTCAGACTGGCTATCCTGGATGCACTGATTGCGGCCTCCTTGATAGTCGCCGTCTTCACTGTCATTATGACAAGCGGATGGGCCGAACCCTATTTCTCGGACATCAATATCCAAGTGACTGTTTTTGATTACGCCAAAGACGGACTGATGCACTTTGGCATTTCTCTGACGCTCTCCATTATCCTGGCTCTGATGCTTATCGTCAACCATAAAGAAGAGGTCTGATGCGTTTTCTGTTTCTTCTTGTTTTAAGCTTCTCTCTTAGCCTCTATGCAAAGAGCAGTATCGATTCAAAGATAAATGCTACCAGCAAGAGACTGAAAAAATTCGACAAGACCTATTCAAAGGTACACAAGAATCTTGCCAGCACAGCAAAAGCCATTATCAATGCAGAGAGAACGATCTTAAAACAGCAAAAGAAACTTCAAGAGCTG
>CAXGZT010000126.1:0-7415 GCA_964014335.1 uncultured Campylobacterales bacterium
TCATAGAAGAGAAGCTCGAAGTCAAGCACCTCCTTCAACCCGCTCTCCTTGCATAATATATCTTCAAAAGATACAGCCTCTTCACTCTGCATCACAATAGGGGGGATATCCGTCTGGGCGTTGATGGAACGGTTTTTATTGGCTTCAGTATCCAGGTGTATGGCCAGAGACGGTATAACGGCCAAAGGACGTTTAAAGTCGACCAGAGGATGAACAAGCTCGCCATTCTCGTTAA
This sequence comes from uncultured Campylobacterales bacterium, assembly GCA_964014335.1. Taxonomy (GTDB): domain Bacteria; phylum Campylobacterota; class Campylobacteria; order Campylobacterales; family Sulfurimonadaceae. Next base: position 236 of record CAXGZT010000126.1, read on the forward strand.
GACCGCTGACACGTCCGGCAAGAGAAAGGTCACGATCAAACCAGGGGTTGAGCAAAACTCCTCCATAGACCTCGACACCAAGTTGGATATAACCCTTTTTGTGTATCACCGTATTGGGTTTGAGTTTGAGACAGGGGCTGTCGGTATGGGCACCGACCATGCCGATACCCTGCTCCGTGATATCATTCGTTCCATAAACAAAGGCTATCAATGAAGAATCATTACGGCTTAAATAATATCTCTCTCCTTTTTCGAGAGACCAGATATCCGCCTCATCGAGTCGTACAAACCCCTCTTTTTCTAAATGTCTGGAGAGTTCATAGGTAGCATGAAAGGGCGTCGGCGAAGAAGCCAAAAAGTCTAAAAGGTCTTGATTAAAATGTGTTAATGTCATTGGGTTCACTTAATACTGATTTAGCAGCTCTGCAAGCTTTTTATTTCCTGAGAGTTTAGCATAATTTAATGCGGTCCGGCCATCATGGTCAAGAAGTTCTTTATCAGCCCCCAGGTTTAGCAAGAAGCCTACAATATCAAACTGTCCGGCCTCGCTAGCAATATGAAGGGCTGTTTTTCCATCCCTGTCCACACTGTTGATGTCAGATCTGCTTAGATAATAGGCCACAAGGTCTATATCCCCTTTTTTAGCAGCAGAAAAGAGACTCTCTTCCTCCTCTTCATTTACGGTCTCATTAGCTTTTTCGCACAGATACATAATAACTTTAATACGGTTTTTTTCTATAGCGTAAACCAGAGCTGTCTTATGGGCCTTGTCTTTCAGACGGACATTGGCACCTTTTTCAACAAGAAACCGAACGAGGCTGTAACGGCCTATAGGCGCAGCCAGATGAAGAGCCGTCTTGCCGTCTATATCCGCTGCATTCACATCAGCACCCTTCTCGACCAGCATGCGGACCTTGGCTTCATTAATATCTTTAACGGCTTGGTGCAGGGGTGTTGCGTAAACCGTTGAGAAGAAAAACAAAACAGAATAAAGCATCTTAGGAGCCAACATTTCACACCTTTTTATTCAGCATTTACAGATTGTATCTCAGTGCCTGTAGTTCTTATTATAACAAAGCCATATTTACTTTTTATTTCTTAAGGCATCCAGATACAGGCCCTTAATATCCTTATCGTATAAGAACTCGCCATAATCGATGCGTTCATTATCTTTATGGAGTCCCCATTTGTCACAGATCCAAGCCTCATCAGAGGAGCACTTCACCCCGTCAAAACTGGCTTCTTCCCCTGCAAGAAACTTTTTGAGTTCCACCTGCAGCAAGAGAACCTTCTGCATCTTCTCCTTAACCTTTTTTTCACTATAAACCGTACGGGGTTTGAAACCGATATAAAAAAGTACATTGAACCCGAGAAGAATAAAGAGCATCTGCACGACAGAGGCGTGGTAGAGAACAAAAAGAACGAGCGAAACGGAAGAGGAGAGAATGATCAGCATCATCTGCAGTTGTTTGAACTTCTTATATTTTTTTATCTGTTCTTGATATTTTTGTTCCAAAAGTTCGTTTAGACGGGCTAAAACCGAGATAATCGTCTCAGGCGACATTCACATCCATTAATTTTTCAATCTCCGGAATAATCTTGTTGTCGATGCGAATCGCAGAGTCAAGGACCACGTTCTGAAGCTTGGAGGTAATACAGAGTTTCATCTGACGGCTCCCCGGGTTCTGGCGGATCAGTCTATATAACTCTTCTAAACGTGCAAGGTCCCGTGAAAGGCGTACGGTGATCACTAAAGGCTCTTGAGGAACCTCCCGTATCTTGGTCTGCACCTTCTTGGCCTCCTTTTTCACCTCCTTAAGGGTGAAAATCTTCACGACGGAGATACGCGTAAACATCTCCGTATGGGTCACCTTAACCTTGAAGGCGACGGGTTCGTCCAAATCCATCTGCTCGAGCTGTTCGAGCTTGTCAGAAAAGAGCATCATCTCGATATTGCCGTGAAAGTCCATCAGGTTTAGAATACCGAACTGGTTCCCTTTTTTCGAGATCTTCTTCTGTATCTCTTCGACCTTTCCGATGAAGATCGCCGTTGAACCGTCTGCAATATTTTCAATATCAGACGAGAGCGTATAGTTCATCTGGTCTATCTCTTCACGGTGATTGTCCAGAGGATGGCCCGATACATAAAACCCGAGTGTATCTTTTTCAAATTCAAGGATCTGTTTGAGTTCAAACTCGGGTGCGTTGTTTAATTGCAGATCGACTTCTGTAATCTCTGCATCATCGCCAAAAAGGCTTCCGACCGCATTTTTCCGTGCGGAAGAAGCGTCCTTGGCTGTTTGTATAATGCTTTCTATCTGTTCGAGCAGAGCCCTGCGCGAATATTCAAAACGGTCGAATCCGCCTGATTTTGTGACAGACTCTAAAACACGTTTGTTCACCTTGGAGGGTTCGATGCGGTTTACAAAGTCCTTCATATTATCGAAAGGACGCTCTTCGCGGACTTCCAAGATCGATTCCACTGCCGCTTCGCCGACACCCTTGATCGCGCCCAGCCCGAAAAGAATCACATCCTGTTCATCCTTTTTTGTGGCGGAAAACTCCAGCTGGGAGTCGTTGATATCGGGAGGAGAGAGTTCGATCCCCATACGCTTGACCTCATCGATATACTTAACGACTTTTTCCGTATTATCTTTCTCGCTCGTCAAAAGAGAGGCCATAAACTCCTGAGGATAATAGGTCTTCAGCCATGCCGTCTGAAAGGTGACCATCGCATAAGCCGCAGAGTGGGATTTGTTAAAACCGTAGCCGGCAAACTTCTCGATCAGATCGAAAAGCTCCGAGGCCGTTTTGTAGTCGTACCCCTGCTTCTGTGCCCCCTCGCTAAACTCGGCATTGTAAACGGCCATGTCCTTCTTCTTACCCATGGCACGACGAATAATATCCGAATACCCGAGGGAGAAACCGCCGATGTTCTGGACGATCTGCATTACCTGCTCTTGATAGACGATGACCCCGTAGGTGTTCTCCAAGATCGGTTTCATCGCTTCAAAGGTGTACTCTATCGCTTCGCGTCCATGCTTTCTCTCGATGAAACTGTCAAGCATCCCCGACTCCATCGGTCCCGGACGATAGAGGGCCAAGACCGCGATCAGGTCTTCAAAACTATCGGGCTTAAGACGTTTATTCAGATCCTGCATTCCCGATGATTCGATCTGGAACATCCCTACCGTGTTTCCGCTTCGGATGACCTCATAGACCTTCGGGTCGTTCTCGTTGATCTCATTCCAGTTCACATTCACATCGTAACGGCGCTTGATCAGCTTGATCGCTCCGTCGATCACGTCCAACGTCTTAAGTCCAAGGAAATCAAACTTGATCAGATCCACGTCTTCTAAGAAGTTCAGCGAGTATTGCGTCACAAAGGTCGTCTCACCCGATGGCTTATAGATCGGTGTCTTCTTCCACAGCTCTTCATTGGAGATGACCACGCCCGCGGCATGCATCCCCGCATTACGTTTAAGCCCTTCAAGACGCTTGGAGAACTCCCATACTCTCTCGGCTGCGGGGTCCGTCTCGATCAGCTCCTGAATCTTCGGCTCTTTTTGAAAGGCACCCGGGACCAGTTCGCCCTTTTTCATCTTGCCGTTGAGGGTAATCCCCAGTTCATCGGGGATGAGCTTGGCCATCTTGTCTGCCTGTGAGAGCGGCATGTCCAAGACACGGGCGACATCACGGATGACCCCTTTGGCCAGAAGCGAACCGAAGGTGATGATCTGTGCGACCTGATTACGTCCGTATTTCTCGACCACATAGTCGATGATTTCACCGCGACGTGCCTGCATGAAGTCCATATCGATATCGGGCATCGATACACGTTCGGGATTCAAGAAACGTTCAAAAAGCAGCTCATACTTCATCGGATCGATATCGGTGATATCCAGCGCATAGGCGACCAGTGATCCCGCGGCCGAACCACGTCCAGGCCCCACGGCGATATCCATCTCCTTGGCGACCTTCACGAAGTCCCATACGATAAGCATATAGCCCGGAAACTTCATCGAGTTGATGATCTCCATCTCAAACTCCAAACGCTCTTTATACTCAGCATGGCGTTCCTCAGCCACATGGATCAACCTGTTCTCAAGCCCGACCTTACAGCGGTGAATGAAGTACTCCGCATCGTTCTTATCCGCAGCCGAGAGCCATTTCTTCTTCTGCTCATCACTGGCATCGGCACTCAAGGCTTCATCGTCACTGTTGTCGATACCCAGCCCCTCTGTTTGTGCATATTCCATCGTGAACTTGAAGTTTGGCGGTGTAGGCGTCTGAACCACGGGAACAAAGTCCTCGATTTTGTTGGCGATCTCTTGGGTATGCGCGATCGCCTCGGGAATATCGGCAAAAAGTCTGTTCATCTGCTCGGGTGATTTGAGATAAAACTCATGTACGGAATGGCGCATACGGTTGGGGTCGTCATAGAGTTTATTCATCCCGATACACATAAAGGCCTCATGGTACTGCGCATCGTCCGGATAGGTATAGTGGGTGTCGTTTGTCGCAACAACCTTGATGCCCGTCTCCTGGCTTAGCTGCAGGATCTGCTCGTCGATATAGAGCTGGTCGCCGATACCGTGACGCATGATCTCCAGGTAAAAATCATCCCCGAATATCTCTTTGTACTCCAGGGCTACCGCCTTGGCCCCCTCATATCCCCCTGCACCGTTTTTGACATTACGCTCATTGGCAAGGTTCAGATGCCAGTTGACTTCTCCCTGCAGACAGGCAGAAGTACAGATGATCCCCTCAGAGTGCTCACGAAGCTCTTTCTTGTTGATACGCGGAAAATAGTAAAAGCCGTCGATATAGGCCTTGGAGCTAAGGTACATCAGGTTCTCATAGCCCACCTTGTTTTTAGCAAAGAGGCAGACATGAAAACGCTGCTTGGTACTTCTGTCATCCAGGGTATCCCCATTATGGATATAGCCCTCCATCCCAAGAATCGGCTTTATCCCCGCACCCTTCATCTGATGATAAAAGTCAATCGCTCCGAACATGTTTCCATGGTCCGTCATCGCCACCGACTCCATGCCCAGTTTCTTTACCTCTTCGACAAGGTTGGTGATCTTATTCGCCCCGTCGAGAAGGGAGTATTCGGTATGAAGATGTAGATGGGTGAATTGCTGTACGGACATGGGATAAATACCTGATTTTGATTTAGTAGATTATAGGTCAAGAAGGATAAAACTTGGGTTAGAGAAGAAGAGAAAAAAAAGATTTGCATCCTTGTGAGAAAAAGTGTCGCGACACAGGACCTGTTCCAGTTTTAATTCTCTTTCAGCGACTTTTTCAACCCATAGGTATGCAAAAGTCTGTAATGAAGCTCACCCTCTACACATTCGCTGTTGAAAAGTGAAAACTCCTTCACTTCTACGACTTGCGGCTCGAGCTTCGTCTCAAGAAAACTCTGTACTCTTTCTTCCCCGTACCTATGCTGACATCGTGCCACCGTCACATGGGGATGAAAAGCTCTGTTGTCGGGCCTGACCCCTGCTTTATCAAGGCAAAGAGCGATCTTTTGATGTAACTGGGCCAATGCATCGCTCTGTTTTACACCGACCCATAAGATCGAGCCTTTTTTTGCGCTCTCAAACCGGCCCGTACCGCTCAAGGTGATCTCAAAAGATTCTGCATCAATAGCTTTGAGCCCGGCATCTATTTTTTGAGTGTCAAAATCGCCGATAAAGTGCAGGGTCAGATGCATTAACGGCTCTTTGACCAAGCGGATTCCCTTCTCTTTCTCCGGCTGATGCGATTTCAAGGCCTCCTTGACTAAAATCGGTAAATTAATCGCTGTAAATAGTCTCATCCTGATTATCCAGTTCTAACGGGGGCGCGGATGAGTGACGGCCCTCGTAAAAATCTTGATTTTTTCGCGGGGTGATCGCTCCTTCCGCTTGTTGTATCGTGCGAGCACGGTACGACTAGCGGATGTTCAATCCGCGCCCCCGTTGTACAGGCGCATAGCGCCTGTACAACGCCTAGTTCAGCTGGCCGCAACAGGTGGCAGCTTTTGTGGTAATGTATGCGAAGCATACCACAAAAGGTGACGCATGTTACGGGTCAGCTGGAACGTCTTGTTAGGAACTTAAGCTACTTAAGAAGCTAAGAATGAGCGCTATACCATCTACGCCTTCTGATATTCTTTGGCCTGCAGTGGTTTCTTTGTTATATAAAGCTGTTAGTGTAGCAAGTTCGCTTTTGTCGAACCATACACCCTCACAGGATTGACACCACTCTAGTTCAATATTATTGACTGTGGACTTATGTAGAGTGGCGTTGCAAGAGGGACATAGATCTGTTGTTTCTGAGCTTGACTCGGCAAGTTTTGATAGAAACTCTTCTGGTTGGAAATCGTAGTTATGTTTAAGGCTTATAATATATTTTTTTGATAACCAAATACCTTCGCACGATTTACAAACGAAGCCTATATGGCCTTCGCCTTCATTTATATGTAATACTCCCTCGCATTTTGGACAATTCATTTTTATGCCTAACATTCACAGATAACACTCATGCACTAAAACGGTGCACATGTATCTAAATACATCACTAATCCCATTAAATCCATAATTTAGCTGCAAATAATCCAGGTCAGCTCAATGCTTGTATCCATTTAGTTATGTAATATACAGCACTTTGTTCAGATATTAACGCCATGCCTTAACAGGACACCCGTGACGAGTCCGGGCGTTACTGTTCAAAGGAGTCGTCATCGGCGCACGCAAGATCCTTCGGCTGCGCTCAGGATGACCGAGTCCTCCTTAAATAGGGCTTAATAGGACACCCACCTTTCTTCCCATCCTAATCATCGGAATCAAAGGGAAATTAATCCGAGTTTTTTGCAAGTTTTTTCGACGAAAACAGGACATGGTCCCCGTATTATCGATCCAATATCTGAAAGGCCCTGGCGTGTGGAAAGCAAGGCTCGACTCGGACACATCTCAAAACCTGCCCCCAACCCTAATCGTAAAAAACCACCAGCCAAATTATTTGGGGTCAGAGTAGAGAAAGCTACCATTTTTAATTGAATTTTTACTCTGACCCCAATTATTTCAATTATTTAGATATCATGGGCTTCATCCTGCTCAAGGCGCAGGTGCTTTCCTTAAAACCAGTTGATTTCTATACCGACATAAAAGCGTCGCTCCGCACCGGG
>CAXGZT010000127.1:0-7369 GCA_964014335.1 uncultured Campylobacterales bacterium
CCCGCCATCTACCCCGACACTTTCGTCGGCAGCGTCAGATGTGTATAAGAGACAGACATTGACGCTTCGATTAGGCGTTAAAAATGAGAAGCATGACCTCCTTCCGGGTATGTATGCAAAGGTTTTATCCCTTGGTGCAAAGAAAGAGCATCTGATCCTTCCTTCAACAGCCGTTATTCGCAAAAACGGAAAACATTACGTCTTTATAGTCGGGGAGTTCAAGGGCGAGTATGAGCCTGTTGAAATCAGCGCAAGGGTATTGGATGCCAGAACCTATATCGTCATGGACGGGCTTGAAGAGGGTGACGAAGTCGTCAACAATGCCTTGTTTATGATGGACTCGGATGCACAGATAAACGGTCTGTATTAGAGGTGAGAGATGGTTGAAAAGTTTATAGAGTTTAGCGTCAAAAACAGGTTCCTGGTCCTGATGGCGACTCTGTTGTTGATCTTCGCTTCTATCTGGGCCATAAGAAACACGCCCCTGGATGCTCTTCCGGACCTCTCTCCTCCTCAGGCCATAGTGCATATAAACTGGAGCGGACAAAGTCCTGAAATCGTAGAGGAGCAGGGGACCTATCCTCTCGTCTCCCAGTTTTTGGCTATTGCGGATATAGATACCGTAAGAGGGTATTCGAGCTATGAGAACGGACTGATCTACATTATCTTCAAAGACGGGACAGACCTTTACTGGGCACGTTCGCGTGTCCTGGAGCAGCTCGCTTCTATACAGTCGCAGCTTCCTCCATCGATGGAGGTGACTCTGGGACCGGATGCTTCAGGCGTCGGCTGGGTATATCAGTATGCTTTGAGTTCCAAAACAAAGGGGCTGGCTGAACTGCGCTCTTTGCAGGATTATTATTATAAGTATGCGTTGATGGGTGTGGACGGGGTTTCTGAAGTCGCTTCCGTAGGCGGGTTCGTGCCGACCTATCAAGTTACGGTCAATAACGACAACCTTGTCCGATACGACCTGAGTATAGCCGATGTAGCCAAGGTACTCAAAAAAAACAACAGTGATACAGGCGGACGTATCGTCATAGAAAACGGTTTTGAGTGGATGGTCCAGGCCAAGGGGTATGTGCGGAACCTGAATGATATCCGTTCTCTTTTTGTGACAGAAAAGGCAGGAGTACCGGTCACCCTCGGTGATATTGCAAGGGTCGAACTGACGCCGGCTGCCCGTCGGGGTATGGCAGATCTTAACGGAGAGGGCGAAGTGGTCGGCGGTATCGTCATGATACGCTATGGAGAAGATGTCTATTCTGCGATCAAGCGTATCAAGCAGAAGATGCAGAGCCTTAAGGTAGAGGGTGTAGATGTCACAAGGGTTTATGATAGGTCAAGCCTGATCGAAAAAGCGATTGCCACGCTTCAGGATACTCTGATCGAGGAGAGTCTTATCGTCGTTGTCGTCATCGGACTCTTTTTGATGCACCTGAGATCATCCCTGATTATTTTGATCATTTTGCCGCTGACCATAGCCTTGACCTTTTTATTGATGAAACTTTTTGGGATAGGCTCAAACATCATGTCCTTGGGGGGAATCGCTATTGCCCTTGGTACGGTAGTCGATGCTTCTATCGTAATGATAGAGAATGCCCATAAGTCCCTTCACCGGTATGAGCAGAAAAATGCACGGGTCGCCCGCAATAAAGAGAGGATGGAACTGGTTTTGAGATCATCCCAACTCGTCGGCCGTCCGATATTTTTTGCTTTGGCTCTGGTGGTCGTCTCGTTTCTGCCGATCTTTGCACTCAGCGGGCAAGAGGGTCTGCTCTTTTCAACCTTGGCCTTTACGAAGACCTTTGCGATGATAGCGGGTGCACTTCTTTCTATCACTGTAGTCCCCGCCTTGATGATCTTTTTTATCAGGGGAAGGATTCTTCCTGAGGGTAAAAACCCGTTGAGTCGATTTTTTATCTGGCTTTATCACCCCGTCATCGTGTACGGATTAAGATTTAAATATATCCTCCTGGCCCTTTCAATCGCTGCCTTGGCTTCTATATACCCTCTGTACAAAGGTCTAAAATGGGAGTTTATGCCTATGCTCAACGAACAGAGTTTTATGTATATGCCTGTAACGCCTTACGGGATATCAGTGGACCAGTCGAAGGCTTTAACGCAAAAGACGGACAAGATCCTAAAGGCTTTTAGCGAGGTAGAGACCGTGTTCGGAAAGGGCGGACGTGCGACGACCGCAACAGACCCCGCTCCTTTGGGGATGATAGAGACGATCATCACCTTGAAGGAGCAGTCGCAGTGGCGAGAGGGGATGAGTTATGAAAAGCTTAAGGCGGAGATGGAAGATGCCCTGCAGGTCCCCGGATTGGTCAACTCATGGACCTATCCTATACGCGGGCGCATAGATATGCTTTTAAGCGGTATACGCACTCCTCTTGGAATCAAGCTTTATGGTCAGGATGCCCAGGGTCTGCAGAGATACGGAAAAGAGATAGAAGAGAAGCTTCGCAGCTTTGAGAAGACCTTTTCCGTTTTTGCCGATCAGGCAAGCGCCGGGTATTATATCAACATAGAGATAGACGAAGAGGCGCTTCAGCGTTATGGCTTGGTTAAAGAGACTCTGCTTGAATATACCTCTTTGGCTATCGGGGGGATGAGAGTCTCCACGATGTACAAGGGTTTGGAGCGTTATCCCATAAGCTTGCGCCTGGAAGGGGATGAACGGCGTTCACTCGAAGAGATAAAATCCATCCTGATCAAGACCAGGCTGGGGTTTGTCCCTCTGGGCAGTTTTGCAGATATCTATTATAAAGAGTCTGCCTCGGTCATCAAGAGCGAGATGGCATCTCCGGTGACCTTTATCTATATCACACCGAAGGAGGGCGTGAGTGCAAGCAGTTACAAGGAAGAGGCACAAATACTTCTGGATGAAATGAAACTGGAATCCGGATATCATATGGAATGGGCGGGTCAGTCGGAGTATCTGGATTCGGCCATGCAGAGAATTGTCTGGATAGCACCGGCTGCTCTTTTGCTTATTCTGGTCCTGATCTTCTTTGCCTTGAAAAAGAGCACGCCGACATTGATCGTCTTTTTCACCCTTCCTTTCGCACTTTTGGGAGGAGTGCTTTATATAAAGCTGCTGGGATTTTCGATGAGTATAGCCGTTGTCGTCGGCTTCATGGCCCTTCTCGGAGTGGCTGCAGAGACAGCGATAGTAATGATCGTATATCTTCAAGAGAGTGTGGATGAGGCAAAAGAAAAATATAAAGAGAAGTTCAGCCCGCTGCATCTTCGTGAGGCAATTTATGAGGGGGCCGTGCAGAGGGTTCGACCAAAACTGATGACGGTCTTCTCTATTTTGGCGGGGCTGGCGCCTATTATGTACACGAGTGGAGTGGGAAGCGAAGTGATGCAGAGGATAGCTGCACCGATGCTCGGGGGCGTGATCAGTTCAGCGATCTTGAGTCTGGTGATTATCCCCATCCTTTTTGAGATATTCTCACAAAGGGAACTAAGGAGAGAGAATGAACAGAGATAGGCTTTTAACTGCAGCCCTGGCATTGACAGCACTTCTTGTTTTCGGTGCATGCGAAAATAAAGAGAAGGTTTCGGAAACGAAGATGAAATGCGGAGGAGGAAAGTGCGGAGCGAATATGTTTGATAGTAATTCCGCTTTGGCCAAAAAGAAAAAGAATATTCTTTCACAGATGAGAGAAGGGGACGGACGTAAGAAGTGTGTCATCAAGGCGAAAACAACGAAGGTACTCTACGACTGCGTCCGAGATCCCAAGACAGGAAAGATGAGTCTGAAGTGCGGGGGTGAAGGCAAGAGTATGAAATGCGCAGCGGGAAAATGCGGAGGGAAATAGCCGACTACTATATACGTCAATAGGGAAGCCCTGCCTTAATGATACGTATACCGTTTGAGTTAATATAATAAAACTGCGGTAATTTAATGACAACAATCATACAATTTATGCATAAGAAGCAGGACTTCATAAACATTCCATCTGTTCTCAATAGGATGAGGATATAGATTCAGTTCGGGAGGAGAGGATGCGGTCGCATGAGCCTATCGGCTTTTCTACGGAAGTACCCAAAGGGAGATATACCTGTCCCATGCATCCCGAAGTCCTGCGTTCCAAACCTGGAGAGTGCCCCAAGTGCGGGATGGCGCTGGAATTGATTCGAAACGCTAGGGTCGAAGAGGACAAAAGCGAGCTGACTGATATGACCCGCCGTTTTATCCTCTCTCTTATACTCACCATTCCTCTTCTCATCATCGTTATGGGAGATATGCTGCCCTCTCACCCCTTTTCAACACTCCTTGGTGCGCAGATGAAGGGGTGGTCAGAGTTCCTTCTTACCAGCCCTATCTGTTTATATGCCGCCTGGCCTTTCTATAAGCGCTTTATGGCTTCCATTCAAAGCCGAAACCTGAATATGTTTACCCTGATCGGCCTGGGTGTGAGCGTGGCATATGTCTACAGTACGGTTGCCCTTTTCTTTCCTCAGCTTTTTCCTCCTGCTTTCAGAGGCGAGAGCGGAGAGGTAGCGGTCTATTTCGAGGCGGCGGGAACAATCGTTACCCTTATCCTCCTGGGTCAGGTTCTAGAACTCCGTGCACGTTCTCAAACGGGAGATGCCATCAAGAATCTGCTGGACCTTTCTCCAGCGAGGGCATCTTTGGTATTGGAAAATGGAGAAGAGAAAATACTCCCCTTGGATGAAGTGAAAAAGGGGGATCTTTTGCGGGTCAAGCCGGGCGAGAAGATTCCCCTGGACGGAAGAGTTATTGAGGGCAGTTCCCGTATAGACGAGTCGATGATTACGGGTGAGCCTATTCCTGTGCAGAAACAGAAAGAGGACAAGCTTATCGGGGCAACGCTGAATACGACAGGCTCTTTAATTATGAAAGTGGAAAAAGTGGGTGCAGATACCATGTTGTCGCGCATCATCGATATGGTCTCTAAAGCCCAGAGGTCTCGGGCACCCATTCAAAAGTTGGCCGACAGCGTTTCGGGATACTTCGTGCCTTTGGTCATCCTTATCTCTCTTATCACCTTCCTTGTCTGGTCCCTCTTTGGTCCGGAGCCGAGCATGGCCTATGCTCTCGTCAATGCGGTGGCTGTCTTGATCATTGCCTGTCCCTGCGCCTTGGGTCTGGCTACGCCTATGTCTATCATGGTCGCAACAGGAAAAGGGGCCCAGATGGGAGTTTTGTTTAAAAACGCCGAGGCGATCGAAAGCATGCGAAAAGTGAGTATGCTCGTCATTGATAAGACGGGCACGATAACGGAAGGAAAACCGCGCCTAAACAGCATTGTGACAAAGGCTTCGGTAAGCGAAGAGGAACTCCTGAAGATGGCGGCCAGCATAGAAAAAGGGAGTGAACACCCTTTGGCAACAGCCATTGTAAATGAGGCGAAGGCCCGTAATATGAAGCTTGTAGATCCCGAAACATTTATCTCTATGACGGGAAAAGGCGTTCGTGCTAAGCTCTTGGAAAAAGAGGTTGTCTTGGGAAACGAGGCTCTGATGGAAGAGCTTCATTTTGATGTAGAAGAGTTTAAAGATAGTGCAAACAGTTTAAAAGAGGAGGCCAATACGGTCATCTATCTTGCGGTAGAGAAAAAAACAGTCGGTCTCTTGGCGGTGAGCGATCCTATTAAAGAGAGTACACCCGAGGCGATTGAAGCCTTGCAGAAAGAGGGTGTAAGCGTCGTTATGCTTACGGGAGACAGCCAGGCGACTGCAAAGTCGGTTTCCGCTCGTCTGGGTCTTGATGGCGTAGTCGCCCAAGTCTTGCCTGAGCAAAAAGCACAAAAAGTGCAAGAGTACAAGGATAAGGGCTATATCGTAGCGATGGCCGGAGACGGAATCAACGATGCCCCTGCTTTGGCTCTTTCCGATGTAGGCATTGCCATGGGGACGGGGACGGATATCGCTATGGAGAGTGCAGATGTGACACTGATCAAAGGTGACCTGCTCGGTATTGTGAAAGCAAAACATCTAAGCAGGTCGACGATGCGTAATATCAAACAAAATCTCTTTTTCGCCTTTATCTATAACAGTCTTGGAGTACCGATAGCCGCTGGGGTGCTTTATCCGTTCTCGGGACTGCTTTTAAGCCCGATAGTTGCCGCAGCTGCAATGAGCTTCAGTTCCGTTTCGGTTATTTTAAATGCCTTAAGGCTCAAAAAAGAAAAGCTATAGAGGGCAATTTGGAGGTAGTTTTCTGGTTAAGCAATCTGAAGATAGGGACAAGTTTTTCTAAATAGTGAAAAGTGAAAAAAGGGAATAGTTTTAATGTTTGAAGGGTCTTCGTTCAAGTATTAACAGCAGTATTTGAGGCTGCTGTTAAATACCTTGGGTTACTTAATTAATCTAAGTACTACTTTCCAGCAGCAACTCTGTCTTTAAGACCTTTACCTGCTTTGAATTTTGGAACCATTTTGTCAGCTGTAGTATAAGTCTTATCAGTTCCTGGAACTTTACCACTTTTACCTTTTTGAAGAGCAGAAGCAAATGAACCAAATCCTACTAGTGAAACGTCTTCTTTAGCCACAAGTGCTTCCGTTACAGCTTCCGTGAATGCTTTGATTGCAGTTTCTGCTTCTACTTTAGTTTTGTAGTCGCCACTTTTTTGAACTAGTTCAACGAATTGTGCTTTATTCATCGTATACCCTCTGTGAGTTAATATTTTGTCATAACTTAAAACTTCAGTTTAAAGCATTAAGTTAATCAACTGCGAATACTTTATATCTTTTTTCCTTAAATATTACTTCGAACCCCTATTTTTAGGGCGGAAATGGTTAAAAAGTTTAAAATTATCCATTTTTACTTGCTCTTTAAACATAATTTTTTTTGATTTTATATAGGATAAACTTATCGGGATACCTTTTTTCGCAACCTGGCTTAAACTAGAGAGGAAACGCATCTTTTGCTCTTTCATCTTTTCTGTAAGGCTCTGTTTCTCCCCTAGACATATAAACAGATCATCTAAACTTACACGTTCTTGTTCACTTAAACTACTCAAGGTTAATCCTTTAATCTATTTATCTTACGTACTACTCTAACAATATCTTCATCTTCCAGTTCGCCTAGCATCTGGAGTACAACACGGGCGGCTTGGGGAGCGGAAGTCCCAATCTTCCAATCCTGATAGGTCCTCATAGAGACACCTAGCTTCTTAGCCATCTCCTTTTGAGAGATCTTTTTACCCATATACTCAGACTCGACGGCATTATGAAGAATATTGAATACATCAGCCAAATCCATAAGAAAGATTTTATAAGAACTAAGCTTAAAATATACATTTAATTGTATATATTATATGGAAAATATGTATATATATCTATTTATATGTATGCGTACATATGTCGCGATCTTCTGACGAATT
>CAXGZT010000128.1:0-7330 GCA_964014335.1 uncultured Campylobacterales bacterium
AGATCAATGTGGGTCTCGTGGGCTCGGAGATGTGTATAAGAGACAGGATCGAATGATATCCAGGTTTTGTCCTATAAGTTCAGATTTGTCATATCCGGTACTCGTACAAAAAGAGGGGTTGACATAGTTGACGACCCCTTCAAGGTCTGTTATTACAACATGGGAAGGACTCTGGTCCACAACTCTTTCAAAGGTTGCCAGGGCTAATGATTTGTCTTTTAGCTCTTGTTTTTGCTGCTCAATGACATTAAAGTCTCTTTGGATATTTTGAGACATATTGCTAAAGGCCTGCGTGAGTTGATTGATCTCTTTAAAGGATTGATTACTTAAAGAGAAGTCATAGTTCTTTTCTTGAACTTTTTTTGTTGCCTTAAGCAGAGAAAAAAGAGGCTGAACACTATACCTATAATGAATAAAAACACCTACCAGGAGTAAGAAAAATATAAAACCTAGATCATTAAGAACATTTTGATTAACGGTGTCTTTGATCAGTTGGAGTTCTCTTTCTATCTTATAACGGAAAAAGACCAGTATCTGTTTTTGTGAACGGATATTCTCCTTGGGAAGGGTGTAGTTTATCGGGATAATAACGTTAAAATAATCACCTGTATCATCTCCGTTTTCATAAGAGATATGAATCTTGTCGCTCTTTTGTACAGCCGTAAAGTCCGCTTGATTTACGCTGTTTTTGATCTCTTGGGAGTCAAAGGAGAGCATCTTGTCTGTCGAAAAGATAGGTTCTAACTCTTTATTTAGAATAAAGACAAAATCATAATGTGTGTAGTCCAGGCTTATTAATGAAAGTTCTTGTTTGATTTGGCTTGAGTCATCTTTTCTAAAGAAGTAGGAGAAGCGAGACTGTAGGGCTGAAGCCTTTAATAAAAGCTCTTTTTCCAGAACATTTTTTTCATTTTCTACTATTCTAGGCAGGTCTAAAAAAACTTTTTTGGCGATGAGACTACTAAAAAACAGTAATAAAACTATGGGCAGTATTGTTACTATTGAAAGTCTTCTCATTCAAATGGTTCTCTTATGCATCTATCATCCAGCAGAGATGGAATGTCGAGTTCATTAACACTGATAAGCTCATGTTCAGTCATGATGTTGAAAATATTTTCGGTAATACCTATTAATTTACTGTTTTGAAAAAGTTCAAGGTTGTCTGCACGGTCTAATAACTCAACACCCTCAAACATATCACTGAGTTCGGAAGGTTTATAGTTGAATATCACCGGAATTGCAGAAGGTTTATTATGAATCAGGTCGACTGCATTAAACCAACCCTGCGTTAAAGTCTTTAAGCGCTTGTCCTTTTTGTCTACAAGAGATCTTCTTACAATCAAAACATCTAATATCGTATAGGGAATTTTTGAACTGTCAAAGAGAAGGACGGCTCCGCTCTTCTCCAAGTTGCTTTTATTCGGATCATAGGTGATGACAGCATCAACCTCACCTTTATCATAAGCCTGTTCATGTTCATGATAAGGTACATTAACCGGCGTTATATCATCTAAGCTTAGTTCGGCATTCTGTAGTACCATCGCAAGCATTAAGGCCCCGACGGCACTGCTCTCATAACCGATGCGTTTTCCTTTTAAAGCCTTAAGTGATCTAATGTCTGGATTGGCGACAATGACATCTGAACCTTTAGAGTGATCCGTCACCAAGATAATAGAAATATCTTTATTTTTTATATAGAGATCCAATGCTTCATCCATGGTTGCCGTCATACCGTCTATAAGATTGTTTTTAAATAGACGCAATGACTCCGAAGAGTTGGCTATCTCATGAATATGAACAGCATCTTTAAAGTAGCCTTTCTCTTTTGCCAAAATAAGGGGATAGTCACCTATCCAGTCTGTATAAGCAATTTTAAGAGGTTCTTGTTTGGGTTCACTACACGATTGTAACATAAGCGATAGACTTATTAAGAGTACTGCTAATATGGATTTAGACATGGAACCGGCCTTTAAAAAGAGTTGTAATGTAACAAAATTTATTTCTGATTAATATAATACTGTATTTGACTGTGTTTTAAATATCAAATATAGGGCCTGGGTCGACTATCGCTTTTAAAAGTGCCCATATGATACAAGCTTGGGCATCAGATAATCCAGTTTCTTATGGGAATCTTCATTTTTATCCTATATCGTACCAAGGGGAAGACAACGAAAAATGAGCCGATTGTCATATAAACCGGTAGCAGTATACTTTCAAGAGAGTAGTTCTCAATGGCAAAAACAGCAATAAAAGATCCTAGAAAAAAAAAGATCCAGGCGAGCGGTGTCTCTTCATCGGGAGCCATAAAGACAAAGCGTAGGGTTGGTATGAGAGCACAAAAATCGGCAGAGATTGCGATGCTTATTGGAAATATCCCTGAACTGTCCCTGTAAACATACCATATCAAAATGGCAGACAAACCTATAATCAAGGAGAGCTTTTCCAGATTATCCGGCTTTATGTTTTCTCCTTTAAAGATCGTCAAGATAAAAATTATTGTTGGGTTAATCATGAAAACAAGGGTTAGCATCTTTGTGACTTCATCGGCTGTATCAGGCATTATCAACCAAAATGCAAAACCGATCACACTCCAGATAAACCAGGAAATCCGATTGGGTTTTACTGTTCCTCGAAAAATACTTATCGTATAGGGAAGTATAGATATGGCAAGAATAATCTGTGCCAGAAGACCTAAAAAATATGTTTCTACCATTTTGAATTACATCCTAGCGCTTGAGTAGCCACTCTTTTATAGGGCGATGTTTTCAATTTTCAAAAACACTCTGTCTAAGCCGTCAACTACTTTAGCTGCCATGGCAACAGAGTCGGAAGTATTGTTTAGGTCGTCAACAATCTGTCTGGAAACTTCTTTGATATCATCCAGCTGTGCATGAAGCGCATTTATATCTTTTGACTGCTCTTCAAGCGCTTCAACATCAAATGTCTCTAACAGCTCGCCCAGCTCTTCATGTTTAAACATCATTGGCGAATGTTCTCGTCCAAGTTGCGTATTATCAAGATACTCTTTTATCTTAAAATAGGTGTCCTCTAGCGAATCATAGAGTGAATTGTCTATAGCCATTGCGGTTCCTTCTAATGCTGTCTCTGAATTTTTTATAGGATATAAATACTCTTTTAGAGTATAAAATATCTTCTCCTGAGAAGTTTTTAACGCATTATATATCAAGATCGTCAAATTATATAAAAAATATGCTCCGGGGTTTGAATCTCCACCTTTTAAACTAAAAATAGCTGTTGCTTAATAACTAAGACCGTCTAAAGAGTATTACAGTATAGTCACGCTTATGAAAAAATAGTGAATTTTTCAAATCGTAAAAGGGGTGCAAATTGGTATACGACAACGTAGTATTAATAGGTTTTATGGGGAGCGGTAAAACGACTATAGGTAAATCTCTTGCAAGGCAACTGCATAAAAAATTCAGGGATGTTGATACGATTATTGAGGAAGAGCAGAGCAGTACGGTTACTGATATCTTTGAAAACAAGGGAGAAGAGTATTTTCGCAACCTTGAGCAAAAGTGTATAAATGAACTCACGCAAAAGAGCGGACAAGTGATTGCTACAGGCGGAGGACTGCCAATATACAGTTCTATACCGCAGAAGTCCCTTATCGTGTATATAGACGCTGATTTTGATGTTATACTGGGGCGCTTGCCGGCAAAAGAACGCGATAAACGGCCTCTGCTTCAGGATGAGTCCAGAGCCAGGGCTCTATTTGAGCAGCGTATAAACAGATATAAAGAACTTGCAGACTTTAGCGTCGATGCAAACCAAAAAGTATCGACCTTTATACATGTCATATTTGATTTTATATTAGACCAGAGAGTAAAATAGGCGGCTGATCCCATTTAGGAGTTGAAGACTTTTTTTCATGCTTTTTGAACACTGTCCATTTTTTTCGCAAGGTAGTCAGCCGTCGGAGCATCTACCGAGTTAACATGCATCACGATCCACTCCGGTGTTTTACGTACAAAATTGGTGATTTTATTGATATCTTCATACCGTTTCCAGTACTTTATGGCATGCTGAAGGTCTGCTAAAAACATATCATGAGCGGTCTTGTGCATATCGTATGACGGAAAGCCGTATTCTTGCATTAGCTTTTCTTCATTGGCAAAGTGTGCTGTGACATGTTCGATGTATTCATTGATCTTGCTTTCGAGTTCTTCCAGTGTCGCTTTGCCTTGGTCGTAATAAAAAGCAAGGTCATCGATCTCATTTAAAATCTTAACCTCATTTTCATGTGTTTCTTGCATCTGTTCAATGCTCATATGTTCTAGCTGTTCAATGTAAACTAATGCCAAGAGAACTCCTTTTTTTCTTTATTATAGTATGAATGTCAAAACAAAATATTGATAAATATCAATATAGAGCCTTACCTGAATTAGTTAATATATTGTTACTCAAATATAAATGTCTCATCCAGGGCTATACTGTCGGCCCTAATATAAAAGGTTTTTTTTGAAAACACGCTCTTGTGAATAAACTTCCACTTTGAGTAACTAAGTATCACATAGAGCCGGGTGTGCGCATCTTTTTTAATTTGCCGAGCATTGAGTTAATAGACTCGCTGTGCTTTTCAAGACTTGATTGAGTAAGACCCGTTGCCTCAGATATCGCGTCAAGAGTCGCCTCTTCGCCATTGTGCAACAGATCAATAATCGCATTCTTTATCTGTTTCTCTTCGGATACTTTATTTGACTTTTTGTTTTCGATACTCATTTTTTATCTACTTTCTTTAAAGTTTACAATAAAAGACTTAGAGCAGGGCATTTGTTTTGTATTGGCAAATAGACTCTTGTGGCAACTATTTGGCTATAATCGTATTAACAAAAAGAAGCTAAACCAAGGGATGAGTTTCAAAAGAAATATTTCAAAAAAAGAGGAAAAAAATAATGTACGGAAAGATAAGAACAGGCTTCTCAATGAAACTAAACGGGGTACAGCCTAATCGTCCAGAATTGCATAATATAGCGGCGGAATTAGGTATTGGCACGAGGGATGTACTCATTAAAGAGGGCGTACTTACCATTTACAACACATCTGAAACCTGCCAGGAAATTATAGATGATAATGCTTTGGCCTCGTTTGTCTCAATGGCCCTGGAGATCCCTGCTGAAGATATCAGCGATATAAAAGAAGTGGTAGAAGAACCCGTAAAAATAGAATTTGATTTCGACGATGACGAGGATGATGAATAGCCTCTTGAGGATTTTACACGGAACCGTTTTGAGACCTTGGTATTATTTGGTTATACATGATAGACGCTTTCTTGGAAATTTAGTTACAATGTTTAACTATAACAGTTTGACTGTTGATAAAAAAACTAATTAAAGCGAGGCTATCTAGCATGGAAATTAAAGTTTACTTTTGCGCGGTCCTATATAACGAGGACTCTGAAATCATCCAGGTGACTGACGCTAAAAAACAAGCGGCCCAAAGCGGTACAGCCGATGCCGTATCGCAGGTGCAAGACTCAAAAACTACGCTAACGGCCCTGTATAAAGAGGGTTGGAGGCTCGTTCATGTTATCGCTTCGCATGAGACGAACGGATACAGGCTTTTTTTAGAGAGAGGATGATCTACCATTTTCTTCTTAGGCCAGGTCCTTCCGTATTCTTTGCAGTGTTTTCTCGTATTCGAGTAAAAGCTTGACGGACGCCTCCATGCTTATTAACTCAAACCGCACCACTGTTCCGTGAGGGTATTGAGCCAGTCTATCCATATCGGCTTCAATGACATTGAGCACTCTCGGGTAGCCCCCGGTCGTTTGACGATGCCGCATCAGAACGATGGGCCCCTCTTTGCTCAGTTGAATAGTACCGTCTGTGACCGCTGATGTGATGATGTCATACCTGTGGGCTTGAAGTTTTTTCTCCAGTCTTAAGCCCGACATGTCAGACTGCGTACTTATCTTATAGGCATGTTTAAAGAAGTCCTCTTTGAGATAGTCGAACTCAGGGCCTTTGGTCACTCTGATGGGCCTGCTCTGTTGTGGAAAGTAGCGGGCATAGGGCTTGCTTCTTCTGCCTATTCTATCTCTGTCTATTTTTGAAGCCGTTAGATAGACTCTAAAACCTTTGAGAGGTTTTTTTAGTGTTAAGAGATCACCTTTTTTGGCTTCACAGACGCATGCATGACCCACTCTTTTCTCATTTAAAAAGATCTCCTGATAGTGTGCACCCGTGAGTGTAAAGATCAGATCTTCACCAAAGGTGATCTTATGGTTAAAAAACATCTCAAAACATTGAAATGTTTCGGGGTTTCCTAAAAGTGAGAGTGCGGTGATAAAAGAGGTCTGATCGTTGGCTCCTTTTGGGCTTATACCCCTGTCCTGTTTTCCGAACTCCCGTTTTTTAACCTCAAAGCCAATGCTATTAGCACCTAAGCTAAACACCCTTAATGGCCTCCAGTATCCTTAATGCATTGGTGTTGTCCGAGTGTAGACAGAGTGTATCCGCCTTTAAGGCTTGATTTAATAGCTGGCCGCTTTTTATCTCATGAAACTGCTGCAGCGCAAGTTTTGGGTCGGTGATGACAGCATAGGAGAGTGTTCGAGGAGAGAGTTGAAGCACGCCGTCTTTGAGAATGTAGGTACGATCTAAAAAGGCCTCATGTAAGACTTTGATACTGCTGTTTAGCGCGTTTAAAAGACTGTTTGAAGGGGTGAGGATCTCTTCTATCTCATTTGCTTCCAACCATTTTAAAAGAAGTCTGGCCAACTCTTCATTGATATTGGCTTCATTATATAATGCTCCGTGAAACTTAACGGTTTTGACATCAGAAATTAAAGCGTACTGTGCATCGAGACTGTTTAAAAGTTCTTTTTCGCTTATTTCCAAAACTTTACGACCAAAGTTGACCTTATCCGGATAAGAGAGATGCGCTGTTATTTTGACGCGCCTGTCTTGGGCGAGAGTCGTATAATATTCAACGCTTTCACGATCACCGGCGTGACCTCCGCAGGCTATGTTTGCAATATCGATCAGACCCATTAACCTGTCATCGATCTTATGAGCGGTACCGCGTTCGCCGATGTCACAATTAATAAGCATGTTCATCCTTCTCTTTGAAGATGATAATATCCGAGGGTCTTAATCTCTTAAAGGCATCAAAGTCAGTATGCCCTATGATATGCCAACCACCGGGTGAATCCTCCGGATAGATTCCCGTCTGTCCGGCAGCTATGGCAACGGAGCCTTTTTTGACCTTGCTTCTGGGTGCATCACGTCTGGGGATATTAAGTCTCTCATCCAGTCCAAGCAGATAGGGAAAATGTTCTCTAAAACCGATCATAGCAATGGAGTAG
>CAXGZT010000129.1:0-7195 GCA_964014335.1 uncultured Campylobacterales bacterium
GACTATTTGTCCAATATGTTCATTCGCCCAGCGCGCATATTTTCGGTTTTCCAGGTCTTTTGCCGTGTAGTCGGCTTCTCTTTCGAGGGTACTGACCTGTTCGCAGAGGGCATCGATATTGCGCATCAGATACCCGGCCTGCCCCTTGTCTTTGGCCAACATGGCTTTCAGAAGCCTATGTACCATAAGATCAGAATAACGTCTGATGGGGGAAGTAAAGTGTGTGTAAGAGTCAAAACCAAGCCCGAAGTGCCCCTGGTTGTCAGGCGCATACCGTGCCTGCATCTGTGACTGGATGATAAGGGTGTCGACCTCTTCGGCAATGCCGAGCTGATCGGCTTTGACCTGAATGTCAGCTATGGTCTGGCGCATGGAACCTTTTATCTCCACATCTATACCGATGCCCGAGAGTTGGGTGTATAGGGACTGGAGCTTGAGCGGACTGGGCGCCTCATGGATACGAAATACACCACGTTCAAACCTGTCGGCAGCCGCCTTGTTCGCCAGCAGCATACAGTCTTCGATCAGACCGTGAGAGGGCGTCTCGGGTTCAGAGTCAACACTCTCGATAAGCCCTTTGTCGTTTAGGTGGATCTCATATTCGCGCGACCTGAAGTCGTAACCCCTGAGCATACGTTTTTCGCGCAGTCTCTGGGTTATCTCTTTAAGCTTGGGAAGATAGGCCATAGTGGCTCTGTCATGCTCGTCTTTCGCCTTCAGCTCTCCTTCGAAAAAGGCGTCAACCTCTGCGTAGGTGTAACGGCGACGTGAATGGATAAGCGTTTCGTAGAGCTCTGTGTCCGTGACATCAAGGCTTTGCGAATCTAAGAAGATCTTGAAGGTAAAGGCAAGCCTGTCTTCATTGGGGCGCAAAGAGCAGAGGTTTTCACTGAGTTCGCGCGGTAGCATAGGCACCGACTTATGCGGGAAATAGACGGTAAAGCCTCTGTACATGGCTTCGGTATCTATGGGACCGAAAGGCTCGACGTAGGAAGAGACATCGGCGATAGCGACATAAAGCGCAGACTCTTTCTCGTCAAAATAGATGGCGTCGTCAAAGTCCTTTGCGGTAACGGGATCGATGGTACAAAAAGGAAGGTGGCGCAGATCTTTTCTGTCGGGGTACCGGGAAGCATCAACAGATTCGCCAAAGTTCTTGGCCTGGTCCAGGATACTCTGGTCGAACTCGTTATGCCTGTTAAACAGGGCCAGGGCGATTAGTTCGTCTGTGAAGGGGTCGTCCAGAGAACCCAGATGGGTTTTGATGATGTTTTTTTGATAATCGATTTGAAAGACATCGTTCTCTTGATATCTGTCTAGGGCATCTGTATCAAGCCTGAGGGAAACAGGGGTGTCCGTCTTGAGGTCCGTCAATACCTTTGTGTTGTTGAGGAGTTTAATGGCGGCTACACCATACTGCTCGGCCTTGCCGACGACATAGGAAACTACGGCGGAGGGCTTTCCTCTGCGGCCTATCAGGCGCTGGCAAATGACGAGATCATTCTTGTCGGCACCGTTGAGATCCTTGGCTTCGATGAAAAGGTCTTTCATCGAGGTACCGATAACCTGCAGATAGGCTGAACCCGTCTGCGTCAGGTCGATCAGGCCCGCTCGGTATTTTGAGCTCAGCGTGTAGGTCTCGTTTTCTTGGTTTAGAAAACCCTTGGCGTAGAGTTCTTGAAGAAGTTCTCTCTCTTCATGATTAAGGTCTGCCTTTATGACCCCGTGGGTCAGTTTGATTAAAAATATTTTCACGCAGACATTTTTTCCGTGGCCGCCTCAAAGCTTTCCAGGTCGAGGCCATAGCTTTGGATTAGTGCTTTGGCCTTAGCCAGTGTCTCTTCGGTAAAAACACCGTTGAGTCCGGTGGCGACACGAATAACATGCAAGACCTTACTGGCTTCCTGGGTCGCTTCATCTTCGCAGTTCTCGGGTTCACCCGAATAGCGGATAAGCTTGATGAGCTTTTCATCAAACTTCCAATAATCGAAAATGTCGGCAGAGACTTCGGCCGTATAGGTCTCACAGAACTCCTCCTCAACCGCGCGTATAGAGTCGGAGGCTTCTATCGCCGTTTTAAAAGACTCTTCTTGGCCCTTGTCTAAAACATATTGTGCGATCATGACCTTTCCGATTTCGATTAAAAACGAAGCCGGAGAGAGAAGGTCCATGAGTTTGGGTTTTTGACGAAGATACCAGGCTACGGCCAAGGCATTTTGCATTTGAGAAAGATCAGAGAACTGCGCGTTTGAGATACCGTAAGGAGAAAGGTTGAGTTCAAAGCTTTTCTTTACGATCATCGCAAGGGCAAAACCGCGGATTGTGCCCATACCAAAGAGGCCGACCGCTTGAGAGATCGAATTGATCTCACGGGTAAACCCATACAGAGGTGAATTGGCCGCCTTCAAAATATCGGCCGTTAAAAGAGGATCAAGTTCTAATACCTTTACCATGTCGTCAAAAGTTGAATCTGGATTATGATAAATTGCTTCAAGTTTGATAGCGGATTCGGGCAGGGCAGGCAGTTGCTGGATTTTTTCTTTCAGTGCTTGATTCATATTTTCAGTCCTAGGTATTAATAGCACAATTCTAATTGAGTTCTTATTAGGGCTTACTGAAAAGAAGAGCTATAATGGTTTTAAAAGAAAAGTTCTAGGATGGAAGATGAAGAGTTTTCTGTGGGTCGTGTTAGTATTGACGCAAGCTCTCCTGATGGCGGAGGATTACTGTAAGCCGTATCAAGCAGATGATTTCAGACCGGTGCGTAAAGAGCTCGACCCTTTGGCTTTTAAAGGAGATGTAAAAGCGCAAAATATCCTGGGTACTGAATCCTGAAGAGAAGAAACGTGCCGCAGCACAGAAATAATTTAAAAGTGTTGCGGTCAAAGGGGAAGTGCAAGCTTCTTACAACCTTGGCCTCTATTATTACATCTTGGGCCAAAACGTCAAAGCTATCAAATGCATGCATAAGGCTGAACCTTTAAGGCAGGCAAAAACAGCACTCGGGTTCTTGTATACGGGGAAAGATATGAGAAGGGCCAAAGCCTGTTTCGCCGCAGCAGTCGAGGAGGAAAGTTCATTTTTAAAATCCCATCTTTATGCGATATTGGCCGCTAACCAAACCGCATCGGATAATCAATATGCCGCTCTATGCCAAGGGGATATAGGTGAAGACCTTTTTACATACATAGGAAAGGTGTATTTCCTGCGCAAAAAGTATGGCTCTGTGGAAAATATGAAAAGAAAAATGCAGAAAATAAAGGAATTAGATTCCAAGATAAGCAAAAGAAGTGTTTAAAAACCTCAAAATAGGTTAGACTATTCTCTTCAACACTGTGGTAACCTCTTCCGGTGGCAGCGGCTTGGAAAAGAGGTAGCCTTGAATCAAGTCACACCCCTCTTGCGCTAAAAAGTTGAGTTGGCTGGCCGTCTCAACACCTTCGGCAACAACTTTCAAGCCCAGACTGTGTCCGAGGGAGATTACTGCTTTTGCAATAGCCTCGTCATCAGGATCGATCTCTATGTCATCGATAAAGGACTTATCGACCTTGAGCTTATCGACAGGAAAGCGCTTAAGATAGTTTAAAGAGGAGTAGCCTGTTCCAAAATCGTCAATCGCAATCTTGATGCCTCTTTGATGAAGTTCATTCGCCACATCAATAGACATCTCAAGATTTTCCATCAAGGTACTTTCCGTTATCTCGCATTCGATTTCACGGGGGAAGACACCGTGAGTCTGCATCACTGCGTCAATGGAACCTACAATCTCTTTTTGATGAAGCTGGTGTGCGGAGAAGTTGATAGCGACAGGTACAAGCTTAAGGTTCATCTTCTTCCATTCGGCAATTTGTCTGCAGGCCTCATTTAATACCCACGCACTGATTTTCAAGATAAGATGGCTCTGTTCTGCGATAGGAATAAACTCAAGAGGCGGGATATAGCCCTTTTGAGGATGTTTCCAGCGGATCAAAGCCTCCATACCGAGTATCACGGTACCGTGAATATCATACTGGGGTTGGTAGTGCAGTGAAAATTCGCCTTCTTTCAATGCTTTTCGGATCATCTCTTCCATTTTCAAACGGTTATCCATCTTCTCATTCATAGCCGGTGCGAAAAAGCGGTAGTTGTTCCCCCCTGTATCTTTTACATTATACATGGCGGTATCGGCGTTTTTATAGAGGGTGGAGATGTCTTCTCCGTCGTCGGGACAGAGGGTAATGCCTATACTGCATGAGGAAATGATTTCGCGTTCATCCAAAGTGACAGAAGCATTTTTTAATGTTTCAAGTATTTTTGAAGCGACATGTTCAATTTCATTTTCATATTCAAACTGAGGTATCAAGATAACAAACTCATCTCCTCCGACTCTGGCGATTAAGTCGTCATCGCGAAGGTTTTTTGTTAGGATTGTACTGACTTTTCTTAGATAAAAGTCGCCGACATCGTGTCCAAGTGTGTCGTTTATGATTTTAAAATTATCCAGATCAATAAAAAGAAGAGCAAATTTTCCCTTGTAACGCTTCTGCTTTTTGATGGCTTGATCGAGTTTTTCATTGAAGAGATTACGGTTTGGCAGTCCTGTCAGTTCATCATAGTTTGCAAGATAGTAAATACGTTCCTGCGAACTTCTCTTCTCGGTGATATCTTCAAGAATAACAAGGAAGTTGCTTACCTCCCCCTGCGGGTTGAGAACCTTGTTGATGCTAATCCAGAGCATATAGCGTTCACCGTTTTTACGCCGTGCATGAACTTCGCCTTCATAAAAGTTCTGATTGTTATGCAGATCCCAAATGCTGTTCTCCATAAGCTCTTTTGAAAAAATAGAGTCACATTCGCGTATATCCGTACCCATCATATCCTTACGGTTACTCTCAATGAGCCGCTCTAGTTTTGTATTATACTTGAGCACTTTACCCTTGGGGTCAGTGATTAAGATCGCCTCATTCGTGTTTTCAAAAACTTTTGCCGTCAGACGCAACTGCTCTTCTTGTTCTCGAATATGGGCCAGGTTATGGATTCCCATCAGCACACCGATGGGCTCGCTTGTTTCGTCCCGAACCATTTTTACCATGACTTCGATCGCAAAAGGCGCCGGATTGTCTGGATGGTCGGCCTCCATGGTGATGAGTGCGTCTTTTCTTGCCAGTCGTGCCTGGCAGACGGGACAGGGGACAGCTTCCCCCTCCGGGTGGATAACGGAGGTAATATCTTGTCCGATGACCTGTTCGGGAGTCAGTCCTGTCATCTGATAAAAGGTCTTGTTTGCGCGTACAACTTTGTCATCAAGGTCGATCAGATAGATGGCGTCTTCGATAAACTCCATTGCATAGGTCCACTCCTTTGTCGACTTCTCCAGTTTGCACAGTGTCTCTTTTTCCGTCGTGATATCAAAAAGCGTTAAGACGATATTTCGATAAGCCTCGTCTTCTTTGGGTATCTTAAAGGAGATATTGACATCAATGACCTTCCCGTCAAGTCTCCTGTTTTGGCTCTCGACGCTTACGGATTTGTCTCCTCTGTAGATCGCAATGAGTTGCTTCTGAAAAGCCTTTAAAGACTCAGGCGTAAATATCTGCTCAAGGTTTCCGAAAAGCTCATCCCTGTTTTTCGCCCTGAAGAGATCAACGGTGGCGCTGTTTACGTCGATTATATTGACGAGCCTGGCACAGTGTTCGACGGTTTGGGGATGCTCCTCCAGATAGCGCTCAATGTCTTCGACACCTTCTCTTTTTAAATCATTTAGAAATTGTTTTACTTCGTAATAGTCTTCTATCCATAAGGAGGTCGATATTTCTGAAAAAAGGCGTTCTCTGTTCATATTAAGGGGTGCACCGATGTGAGGAATTTTCGCAATTTTACAGTATCTTTGAGGAAATGGCAACTGAGTGTTTTTGGCTTTTCTTTACGCTTCAGCCCATTTTGAGATGAAGTTTAGTATAATCCCGAAAATTTTTAAGTCACCTACGGACTTAAAATCCAAAAAAGGGATACTCCTATGGCATTAAATGTTTACTATGACAAAGATTGTAATATTGACCTGATCAAAAGCAAAAAAGTTGCGATGATCGGTTTCGGTTCTCAAGGACACGCACACGCTGAAAACCTACGTGATTCAGGTGTTGAGGTTGTTATCGGTCTTCGCAAGGGCGGATCGAGCTGGGCAAAAGCTGAAGCGAAAAACTTCCAGGTAATGACGGTAGCCGAAGCTTCTAAAGCGGCTCAAGTCATTATGATCCTTCTTCCGGATGAAGATCAAGCCAGAATCTACGAAAACGAGATCGCTCCAAACCTAGATGCGGGTGATACTATTGCTTTCGGTCACGGTTTTAACATCCACTACGGGCGTATCAAACCTACAGCTGACATCAATGTTACGATGATCGCGCCAAAAGCTCCAGGCCATACGGTACGTTCTGAGTTCGTACGCGGCGGCGGTATTCCTGACCTTATCGCTGTTGGTCAAAACCCTTCAGGTACGACTAAAGAACTTGCACTTTCTTACGCATCTGCTATCGGTGGCGGTCGTACTGCGATCATCGAAACGACTTTCAAAGATGAGACGGAGACTGACCTTTTCGGTGAGCAGGCTGTTCTTTGTGGTGGAGCCGCTTCACTTGTTCAAGCCGGTTTCGAAACACTTACCGAAGCGGGTTACGCCCCGGAACTAGCCTACTTCGAATGTCTGCATGAGCTTAAGCTTATTGTTGATTTGATGTTCGAAGGCGGTATCGCTGATATGCGTTACTCTATCTCTAACACGGCTGAGTACGGTGACTATGTTTCCGGTAAACGTGTTATCAACGACCAGTCTAAAGCTGCGATGAAAGAGATCCTAAAAGAGATCCAAGACGGCCGTTTTGCAAAAGACTTCATCCTTGAAGGTCAGGCAGGTTACCCTCGTATGAACGCTGAGCGTGAAAACGATAAAGAGAAACTGATCACTAAGACGGGTAACAAGCTTCGTGAGATGATGCCTTGGATTTCAAAAGGTAAAATTGTAGACCAAGAAACAAACTAGAAAAACTCAATTAGCGACGCACTTGCTGCGTTGCTTCCCTCGTCGTGTACCGATGTACACTTCCTCGCTAGACTCCTTGAATCTCCATCACTCTTTTAGTTTTTCAATCCTATTGTTTTAATATACATGTATTCTTTGTGAATTAACTTATTCTTCTTCTACGGAACAGCGCATGGG
>CAXGZT010000130.1:0-7163 GCA_964014335.1 uncultured Campylobacterales bacterium
GGGTCTCGTGGGCTCGGAGATGTGTATAAGAGACAGATATAAGAAGAGCATATTCAACGATGGTCGAAACAAGTCCCAAACGCTCTTTGGAGATAGCATATTTTCCGGCTTCTTTAAACTCTTTAGGTCCTAAGAGTACACTCTCTTGTGACTTGGCTTGGGAGATGTATCCTATCTGCATCACGCTTACATAAACGCGGACTACTATATAAACCGTATAAATTCCAATTGCTAGACTCAGCACTTAAATCCTTCTGATACGCCTCATGGGAACTCCCTGCTGTTCCTTAAACAACAAAGATGAGGCTGTTTTTCCCTCGCCTACAGCCAAACCGTAGGCGGACCTCCATAAGAGGTCCTCTCTTAAAGTAAGGCGCATTCTATACATTTTTGGCTTAAAGGCCGATAGTGAAAAAAACGAATCTTCTCTCAATAAAGAGTTTCTAAATAAGAGCCCTTCAGCGCAGATGGTCCATCTGCTTTCCCAAAGGGATCTCATCGCTCACGTGAGCGTTCTGTACTTTCACGATTGAATAGAAGACCCCCAGCGCTAACAAAAACCCGATAATCGCATAAACAACGTCTCTTTTGTTTCCACGCAGTCCATTATAGTCCGTGCTGTCTTGTAATCTTGGTTCATTCATACTTGTCTCCAGATGTATTAAAGAAGTTTATCACTTTATTATCATATTTTTATCAACTTCTTTTAACTTATGAATACTATAAGACCAGGTTATCAAAGAAGAGACGACGACAATAAAGGCGATACCCAACCATATCCAGACAACTTCCAGATCTAAAAAAGCGAACAGGCTCAGAAGTACTATAGGGGCAAGAATCTGCCTGAAGATAGAGATATAGAATATGAAGTTTGGCTTTTCTATCCCCTGCAGCATCGCAAGATGAACGAATATCACGACAAAGGGGAAGAGTATAAAGGCCTCTATGCGGAGGTAAAGAGCTCCCTCCTCTATTACCTTCACGTCGTCGCTGAATATGGACATCAAGTTTTCTGAGCCTCCAAGCAACAAAAGCATCCCGATCAAAGAGATGATTCCGCCGTAATAGAGGGCCGTTTTAACGGTTTGCTCTATTCGTTCAAACTTCAAGGCCCCGTTGTTTTGCGAGACTATTGCCAGTACCGCGACATTGATTCCTATCGTAGGCATTAAGATGACCTGTTCCACCCGCATACCGATACCAAAGGCAGCCACAACCTCTTTTCCAAAAGGTGCCGCAAAATAGGTGATGATGAATATACCTGCCGCCATCAAGACCAAATTCATACTTGGAGGAAAACCCTGTTGCGCGAGTTGTTTCATGACATCCTTGTCAAAGTAAAAAGATCTGTATCCCTTAAGCAAAGGGGTCTTTGTCAGCTTGTAAAAAAGATATATCACCGTAATGGACTCGGTGACCACCGTAGCAAAAGAGATCCCGCTGACCCCTAGGGGCTCCAGACCTGCTCCTCCAAATACAAACCAGTAATTCAGACCGATGTTCAAGATAGAAGAGACGATCAAAATGTTTCTGAAAGAGATCATATCGCCTACAGAGTTCAGCAGGGCATTGAGAAAAAAACTAAAGACAAAAAAAACAGTCCCGTACAAGATGATGTTTATATAGGCCAAAGACTCCTCTAGGTACACCCCTTCCGCACCGAGCAATGACATCAGATAGGGGGTCGACGCGACGCCTATAAGCGTCAAGAAAAGCGAAAGGAAAAAGGCAAAGAGCAGGGCATTAAGCGTAATATGCTCAGCCTGCTCACGCTCCTTCTTGCCCAAGGCGTTTCCGACCAGGGCCGTAACCGCCTCACTCATCCCTCCGGCAAAGGCGACAATCATAAAAAAGATTGAATAAGAGAGCGTCAGTGCCGAGAGAGCCTGCGTTGAGATCTGTCCGGCAAAATAGGTGTCGGTGACATTATACATAGTGTGAAAAAAGAAACCGACACTTGCAGGAACAGCTAACTTTCTAATCTGGTGGGAAATCTCACCTTGGGTTAAATCAATATGCATTACAATATCTTTATGAATTTATATACGCAGACACCGGAACTTCCAAACAGGCCATGCAGGCTTCTAAAATCACTTTTAGCCGTTTTTTTGAGTTATGGGGCCGTTATCATTACGCTTGGCATATGGTGGCTTTATAACTGGTATTATGCCCTCTCGTGCTTGTTATTAGCTTTTATTTTAATCGGTATCGTGCGTTCTAAACTTCTACACAGTTCCGTACCCAAGGCCCAGCAGGAATTCACCTACTCGGATAAGGATATCGCTGCTTGGTATTTGCACAGGTATATCTGTCCAAGTAAAGCTGAATAGGCTATACTTTTAAAAATATTTTCCTGGACTCTAAATGGCACTTATCGACCTTCTGAACATAAACAAAAACTACTCGGCCCAAAAAATCCTTATCAATACAAACTTTAACCTTGAAGAGGGCGAGCGTGTTGTAATCGTCGGTAAAAACGGAAGCGGAAAATCCACCTTGATGAAAATCGTCAGCGGCGCACTCGACTTCGACGAAGGCGAACGCATTACCCGTCAGGGTCTTGAGATCAAGATGCTTGATCAGGTGCCGAAGTTCAAGATCGGCGCTACCGTAAGAGAAGCCGTTGAAGAGGGTCTGGGAGAGCTGAAAACAGCCAGCGCACGTTTCGATGAGCTGTCACTCCTGCTGGCTGAAGATTATGAGAATGAAGAGCTCATGCAGGAGCACGCCGAGATATCCAGCTTTCTCGATCATCATTCTGCCTGGAATCTAGACGATAAGATCGAGCGTATTTTGGAGCACTTTCAACTCAAATCCTATGAGAACAAGAACATCGACCTTCTCAGCGGAGGCGAACAGCGCCGTGTTGCCCTTGCCGGGCTTCTGCTCTTAAAACCCGATGTCCTGCTTCTTGATGAACCGACCAATCACCTTGACGTCTATATGGTCGAGTTTTTAGAAGAGCTTCTTCTTAGAGAGAAGTTCACCCTTCTATTTATCTCCCACGACAGATATTTTATCGACCGCATCGCTACCCGAACGGTTGAAGTGGAGGACGGGGCGCTTCGCATCTTTAGAGGAGGATACTCGAACTATCTGACGCAAAAAGCCGAAATCATGCGCACCTTACAAAAACAGCACGACAACCTGCTCAAACACCTTAAGAGTGAAAACGAATGGTATGCAAAGGGCGTACGTGCGAGATTAAAGCGAAATGAAGGAAGGAAAGCCCGTTTGATGGACCTGCGCGAAGCGGCTAAAACGAATCCTGCTCAGATACGAAAGATGAAGGTTGAGCTGGAGCGCGAGCAGAAAAACTTCCAAAGAGAGAAGAGTGTCAATAAACAGAAGATGCTCTTTGAGGTCGAAGAGCTTTCATACAGCATCGCCCATAAACAGCTTATCAAAGAGTTCAGTATCCGTATCTTGCAAAAAGATGTTATCGCCGTAGTAGGACCCAACGGAAGCGGGAAGTCTACCCTGCTTAAACTTCTTCTGGACAGGATCCAGCCCGATAGCGGAAAGATCGACAGAGGTGAGTTTAAGATAGGTTATTTTGACCAGCACAGAGAGATGCTGGATGATTCCAAAAACCTCATCGAAACCTTCTGTCCCGATGGCGGCGACCGCGTTGAAGTACAGGGCTCGAACATGCATGTATACGGTTATCTCAAGAACTTCCTCTTTCCCCGTGAGTATCTTGATAAAAAGATAGGTGTCTTAAGCGGCGGCGAGAAAAACAGGATTGCCCTTGCCCTGCTCTTTACGAAAAAAGTCGACATCATGATTCTGGATGAACCGACCAATGACCTGGATATCCCGACCATCAATATCCTAGAGGAGAAACTTCAGAGCTTCCCCGGTGCGGTCGTTATCGTGAGTCATGATAGATACTTTGTGGACAAGATTGCCAAGAAGCTGCTTATCTTCAAGGGAGAGGGGCATATAGAGGAGAGTTTCCAAGAGTACAGTGAGTACCTCAACATCGAAAAAGCCCTAAACTCTTTGGCCGAACTTGAAGGTTCTGCGGAGCAGAAAAAAGAGCTTATTGAGAATATGGACAAGAGGCTTAAAAAAGAGGTCTTTAAACTGACCTTTAAAGAAAAAGAAGCGCTCAACTCCCTGCCGAACGAGATCGAGGTCCTGGAAAACGCGATCGAAGAGCTGAACAGATGCCTGGCAGACCCGAAGTGTTATCAGGAGAGAGGACTGAGTAAGATTGCACAAGAGATAGAAGAGAAAGAAGCCCTCTATGAGGAGCTGGTTGAAGAGTTGCTTCGTATCGAAGAAAAAGTAGAGATAATTGAAGCCCAATAAGAACAGCCTGAAACAGTGGACAAAGGAGCTTTTCACGGCAGCTCTGATGATCTTTGTCATTGCTAATGCTATCAGCTTCTTTCGTGCGCCCGATATAAAAGAGGAAACACTTCCTGAGATCACTACCCTGCTCTCCAATCAAGAACTCTTTTCTACAGCAGACTATAAGAACAGACCCGTTCTCATTCATTTTTGGGCGACATGGTGTCCAACCTGCAGGCTGGAGGCAGCAAATATCCAAACCCTTTCGGAGCACTATAATGTCCTCACCATCGCCGTAAAATCAGGAAATGATGCAGAGATAAATAGCTATTTAAAAGAGAACGATCTGGACTTCAAGGTGATCAATGACCAAGAAGGCATCCTTGCCCGGCAGTTTTCCGTCACCGCCTTTCCAACGACTTTTATCTATAACAAAGAGGGAAAACTGACTTTTACGGAAGTAGGATACACCTCGACATGGGGCCTCTATCTTAGGATGTGGTGGGCTTCTTGATCAGACCATTAGGATCAGGTCTATTTGAACAAATCGGTACAGGACCCTCCGACACCTGTGTAATACTTCCTCTACTATCAAGGCGATAAGGGTGCTCTCTTTCAGTCCCGACATAGTGATCAAAAAAAGCACTCTTTTTATTGTTACCATATTTGCTCTCAAGTTCAATTTTACAAATCCTGGCTAAAACAACGTATTCGATGAAAACATCTGCAAAGGGATAATATAAACCTGTTAGCTGGCATAGATAAAGGCAATTTACTCTATTTTTTGATTATGTCACTGCTGCAGACGAAGAGGCAATACTCTTTTTCAAAGCCTCAATCTTCTCTTGCGCTATTCATCATGTCAGCCTTCCTGCCATATATCGGCAGCTCTCTGCATGATTTTCATTCTCATCTCATTCAGACAGCTCTGTCATCTGTGCCTGAAGATAGTTTTGAAGCCCTACTTTTGAAATAAGCTCTATCTGCGTCTGCAAAAAGTCGATGTGTGCCTCTGTATCAATAAGTAGTTTGGTAAAAAGATCTCTTGAACTGTAATCTCCGATGGATTCAAAATATTCAATCCCCTCCTTCAAGTCTTTCTGACCTGTTTTTTCCAAGTTAAGATCAGATGCCAGACACTCGGGTACGTCCTCCCCGATCATCATCTTATGCACATCTTGAACATTAGGAAGACCTCCTAACATTAGAACGTGATCAATCAGCTTATCGGCATGATGCATCTCTGCAATAGACTCCTGATACTCGTACGCTCCTAATCTTCCCAGCCCCCAACTTTTATACATCTTTGCATGCAAATAATATTGATTGATCGATGTCAATTCGTCTTTGAGCTGGGTATTCAAGTATTTAATCGCTTTTTTATCACCCTTCATCACGCTCCCCTTTAATTATTTATAATTAATTCTAACAGAATAGAATTTAATCACGGATGAAAATATTGACTTATATAAAAGATGAAAGCGAATGAAAATTAATGAAAGCTCTTACAAGACTTAAGGACCTTTCTGGCGTGATTGAGACACAGGCCGCAACCGACACCGACATCACTCACTTTCTTCAGATGAGCAATCGAGCGTATGGAAAACTTTCCTACAAGCCCTTTGATCTCTTTTTCATTAATACCGTTACAGTTACATACATACATTGCAGACTCCAATCAATATTGATATTTATTATTACTATTATGAGCCAGAATCACTTAATACAAATTAAAACTAATCAAGCTTATTTTTTACAAAAGTTTATCTATAAATATTTTCGGACTCTTCGCTTAAGACCTTTATACAATGAAAATAGTGTTATAATCGATGATAAAACTTTTTCAGCCTCTCTTCCAAGGAGTATCTGATGAAAGCTTCCGAATCAGACAAAAGTGTAGCTGAGCTTTTAAAACTCACCTATACTCTGGTCAAAGAGCTGCATCCCCATTACAGCAAAGACTCTGTGAGCCTAGAAGACGATTTTGAAAAAGACCTGGGGCTGGACAGTCTCTCCAGAGTTGAACTTATTTCCCGAATAGAAGCCTACTTTGAGACCTCATTTTCCCAGGAGGTTATGTACGAGGCACAGACCCCAAAAGATCTTCTCGGAGCACTTCTGGGTCCAAAAGCCAATCCGCTTATCCACTCCTTTTTAGAAAAATCGGCTTTTACACTCAAAGCGGCCGAAACCTTTCCCGCAGACGCACAGACTCTGGTCGAAGTACTGCTCTGGCATGCCAAAGAGCACCCTGACCGTCCCCATATCCAGCTTTATGAAGATGACGGTAGCGGCGAACTAATCACCTATGCCCAGCTCAAAGAAAAAGCCCTTAGAATTGCTTCCGGTCTTCAAGAACTCGGACTCAAGCCTGCCCAGGCGGTAGCTATAATGCTGCCGAGTTGTGCTGATTACTTTTACAGTTTTTTCGGTATTCTAATGGCAGGAGGTATCCCCGTACCCATCTATCCGCCTGCACGTCCTTCCCAGTTGGAAGAACATATGCAAAGGCACACCAAAATTTTGAACAATTGCGAAGCAGCCATACTCATCACCGTACCCCAGGCCAAACAGGTGGCCAATCTTTTAAAGTCATATGTACAGAATATTGAAGAGATCGTTACCGTGACAGAGGTTTCAGCTTCCCAGAACCCTCCCGTCTTGCCTCAGTTGCATACGCACGACACGGCTTTTATACAATATACCTCGGGCAGTACGGGTGATCCGAAAGGAGTCGTCCTCACTCACGCAAACCTACTGGCTAATATACGAAGCATGGGCAAAGCAGTCAATGCCAGTTCCAAAGATGTCTTCATAAGCTGGCTGCCGCTTTATCATGATATGGGACTCTGTCTCTTATACAC
>CAXGZT010000131.1:0-7134 GCA_964014335.1 uncultured Campylobacterales bacterium
TACCATTTCCGAGTACACCCTTTTAAAAGGGCAGTTTGATCTTATTTTTAAAACCTTTTCTCCTTATGTCAAACAGTTTCAGATAGGAACAACGATCAACCGAAGCAAGTGGGGGTTCTTTTCCGTCAATCAGTACCTGAGATTTTATCAGACAGCTTATAGGGTAAAAACAGACTCCTACCCTGAGCTAAAGCTTCTGGGTCCGTCTGTTATCGACTTTGAGTACCATTATCTTGTTCATGCTCTGTTTAACTTCTTCAAACTAAAATATGATGCAGTATCTGCCCTATTGTACGTTGACAGACGCGGAGCACCTGAAAACACGCAGATGGGAATGGACCTTATCTCCAAGATCCATCTTTTATACGGTTTGGCCACCCTCTCGCCAAAGAGCTCCAATGAGGTCGTTATCACGGAGACAAACTGGCCATTGACGGGTACGGCGCCTTATGCGCCTACCAGCGAACATGAATGCGTAGACGAAGAGAGCTATGCGAATTATATGGTACGCTATTATCTGCTCGCACTCTGTTCTACCATGGTCAAGTCGGTATATTGGCATCAGCTTATCTCCCCCGGATACGGGCTTGTCGACAACAGGAATAAAAAGATCACAAAAGGCCCTGCCTATACCGCTTTTAAGACGATGCTGAAAGAGCTTCAGGGGGCAAGTATCCTCTCCTTTATGCAGTACAAGGATTTTTACGAAATCATTGCCGAGCAAGAGGGCAATAGAGTCCATGTCTTGTGGTGTAATGACACAAACTACGAACTCTATTTTGAAAAAGAGCGTGAGATCATCTCGCGAAATGGCCATATATCTATCTCTAAGATGGTGAAGCTTTCCGGTTCTCCCGTCTACTGCAAGGAAATCTCTTGAGAATCTTAATCATCCTTCCCAATTGGCTGGGAGATGCTTTGATGGCGACACCGGCGATTGAACATCTTTCTATACTCTATCCAGAGGCCAGCTTCACCTTTGTCGGCTCCTTCGTTTCTATAGAAGCTATAAAACATCATCCAAAGGCAGAAGCCTCATTTGTGGATGAGACGAAGAAGCAGGGAAACCGTCTCAAAGCGACCCGGGCCTTTGCCAAAACGCTGGGAGAGTTTGACATCTCTATTACCTTCAGAAACAATATCTATTCAAGCCTGCTTCTGTTCTTCACCTCTTCGCATCAGACAATAGCACGCAGGTCATGGCATTCATCGATTCTTCTTGACAAAACAGAAAAGCTCTCACGAGAGATACACCTAAGCGAGCAGTATAACAACCTGGTCAACCTTCTAGACCCCAATCCCTCATCCGCTCCCAAGTCAAAGCTCTATATCCCCAAAAAAGAGTATGCTCAAGCGACACTCGGGATCAATCCGGGAGCGACCTACGGTTCGGCAAAGCGCTGGTATCCTGAGAAGTTTGCCGAGGTGGCGAAGGCCTTCTCTTCGAAATACCATATCATCATCTTTGGCGGTCCCGGCGAAGTGGATATGGGCGCTGATATCGAAAACCGACTGCAGGATATGGGTGTCACAAATTATACAAACCTGGCGGGTAAGACGAATATCAAAGAGCTCTGTTCTCATATAGGGGGTCTTGATATCTTTATCACAAACGACAGCGGGCCTATGCATGTAGCCGCAGCATATGAAGTCCCTACTGTGGCCATTTTCGGGCCTACGCGTCATCTTGAGACCTGTCAATGGAAAAACGAGAAAAGCATGATCGTGCGCAGAGATGATCTGCCTTGCGCACCCTGTATGAAGCGTACCTGTCCCTTGAAACATCATGAGTGTATGACAAAGATAGAAGCCGATGATGTGATCGAAGCAGTGAGGGAGCTGATCAGCAAGTAGGAAGGATTGGAGGATGGCCGCCTGAACAGGGGGTTGAAGCACCTCAAAGGAGGGCTTCTGATAATTTAGAACCGGACTCTAAAACCTATATATCCCGTATCATTAAAAGTATAATCGCCGCCAAGGTGGCTCTCAAAGTCTGTGTTAATCTTTCGGTAACCGACGAAGATCGTTCCCTGCTCGATGACCTGAATGCCCAGTTCCAGGCGTTTTTCCATATATCTATCAGCATCTTTAAACGAAAGCACCGAAGGCGCATAATCCAAAGAGCCCGAGACAATAATCGGAAGCGCGAAGTCAATAGGCAGGGTGTAGGCCAGTTCGACACCTACGGGAACAGCTGCATGCGTATGTCTTGCGGCCTTTGTATATGTCCCTTTGAAACCGATACCAAACTTCAGCCCGTCTATGCCCGTGATATTTTGACGAAGCATAAAACCGGCCTGTAGCAGCGGATCTGTACTTTCAGGATTGTCGACATCTAAAAACCCCAGGGTCAGGAAATAGATGTCAGGATAATCTGACTGATTCAACTCACCGAGGTCGACGTTTCCATCAAGCTCTATATCGTCACTGTTCAAGTTTACCGATGCATCATGCTGTGCAAAAAGTGATACACTCAGCGCAAGGCCTAATAATAATTTTTTTAGCATTGGTTGCTATCCTTTTTAATTCTTTCTATGGTCTTTGTCGTACTTTTACCGTCAACAAACTCCACGAGTTTCAATTCCTTAGCAAATTCGGTTCCAACGACCGCTTTTCCTTCGTAATCTCCGCCCTTGACTAAAACATCCGGTTCGATCATCTTGATCAGGTCATGCGGTGTCTCCTCATCGAAGATCACAACATAATCCACGACTTCCAGGGCAGCTAAGAGATAGGCCCTGTCATACTCAGGGTTGATGGGACGTTCCGGGCCTTTTAGTTTGCGTACCGAAGAGTCTGCATTCAGACCGACGATCAATATATCCCCGAAGCCTTTGGCGATTTCCAGATATTTAACATGTCCCAGATGCAGGATATCAAAACAGCCGTTCGTAAAGACGATACGCTGGTTTTTGGCACGTGCGCCTATAACAGTTCTGGCGAGCTCTTCGCGGCTTTTGATATGCATATCCGAACTGCTTTGATGAAGCGCAGATTCGTAGCTCTCGATCTCGTCCATATTGGCTGTGGCAGAGCCGATCTTTCCTACGACTACCGCTGCGGCCGCATTGGCGAACTGGGCTGCGGTAATAATCTCTTTTCCGCTTGAGATGGCAAAGGCCAGAGATGCGATGACCGTATCTCCCGCCCCCGTAACATCAAAGACTTCTTTGGCAACCGTGGGTACCTTATGCATCGTCTCATCAAAAATAGCGATACCGTCTTCCGATAACGTGATCATCGAGAGCTCAAGTTCACATTCACAGCGCAGCCACTCTCCTGCCTGAAGAAGAGTCTCGTCATCTACGATATCGATGCCCGTGGCCTCGCAGGCCTCTTTTTTATTGGGGGTCAAAAGATGCGCACCCTTGTATTTACTGTAATCTGTTCCCTTGGGGTCAACGAGTACTTTCTTGTTTTGGCTCGATGCCAGAGCAATGACCTCTTGGCACAGGCTGGACGTCAACACCCCTTTTCCGTAATCAGAGAGAATGATGATGTCGTATAAAAACAGATCCTTTTTAATGGCATCGATAATCTTTTCTACAGAACTCTGCGCTATATCTTCCTTGCTCTCCTTGTCATACCGGAGGATCTGCTGGTTTGAGGCGATCACACGGGACTTTTTACTTGTCTTTCTTCCCTCTTGGGTGACAAGCCCCTCTGTCCTCACTCCGAGGCTTTTGAGAATAAGGAGCAGCTCTTTTCCGATCTCGTCTTCGCCTATGACAGATGCCACACTCACGCCGGCACCCAGGGCGTGGAGATTGTTCACCACATTTCCGGCCCCGCCGAGAACAGCTGTCTCTTTGCCCACATTCACCACCTGAACAGGTGCTTCAGGCGAGATGCGTTCACAATCGCCCCAAAGATAGTGATCGATCATCAGGTCGCCTACGACCAGGATATTAGGTTTGGAGTTTCTAAGGCTCTCGATCATCTCTTCACTTCTGTCTCATAAATACGTTTGATCTCAGGCACATAGGCTTTTATCCCGTCTTCCATCTCAAAAGCGGGCTCATATCCCAGACCTGTCCGGCTTGACGCGATATCAGCCTCGGTATGGAACTGGTAAGAGCCGATAAACGGATTAGGGATATACTCGCACTCGAAACTCGTGCCCAGTTCTTTTTGTAAAATATCCACGATATCCTGAAAAGAGCGTGCCTTGCCCGTACCGACATTGTAAACACCGCTTTCTTTTGGATGCATCGCTTTTATATTGGCCTGGATGATGTCTTCAATATAGATGAAATCTCTCAGTATCTTGTCCGAATCCTCAAACAATCTGGGGTTTTTGCCCTCAAGAAGCTGATGACCGAACTGGATGACCATGGAAGCTGTCGAGTTTTTAAAATACTCATTCGGACCGTAAACATTAAAATATCTTAATCCTACAATAGAGATCTCTGCTTTTTTCATATACTCTCGTGAAAGATGGTCCATGGAGAGTTTGGAAAAACCGTATACGTTCTGGGGAGATTCCCTGCCCACACGCTGCGGAGACTCTGCATTACCATAGGTTGCGCCGGATGAGGCATAGATCATATTTGCGCCATGTTCGACTGCCATATCCAAGAGCTCTTTATAGGCATTAACGTTTGTTTTTATCATAAGGTCTTGCTCCAAGGCCGTCGTATCAGAGATAGCCGCCTCGTGAAAAATATAGTCAAAGCTGTAGTTTTCCCTCAGGTTTTTCATCCCTTCGGGATCGTTAATGTCTCCGCTGATAATCTCGCCCCGAAATCCCAAAAGGTTTTTGAAGTGCCCGAAACTTTTAAGGTTTCCATTTGAAAGAGTCTCTCCGCTTCGAAAACAGTCATACACAACGACCTCTGCTCCGGGATGGTTCTCTTGGAAATAGAAGGCCAGGTTTGAGCCTATAAACCCGGCTCCGCCTGTGATTAAAATCGTTTTTCCGCTTAAATCTTTGTCTGTATATTTCATAAATATGCCTTATGATAGTTGTATTACGCGATTTTATCGAAAACGAGTTGATAAAAAAGTAAATATATTTTTTTTCATACTCTAGGCATAAATAAAGATTAACTGAGACATAAGAGCTCCCACTATATAATTCTTTGAAAATTTGTTTCGGAGACTCATATGAAGAAAATCTTTCTTGCTCTTGTCCTGAGCGTTTCCGCTCTAATCGCATCCGACGGTGCTGTACTCTACAAAAAATGTGTTGCCTGTCACGGCGCTAAGGCGGAGAAAAAAGCGATGAACCGATCAGAAATCATCGCCGGCTGGGACGCTGCCAAAACCGAAGAGGCCCTGAAAGCCTATAAGGCCGGTACTCGTAATAGGACAGGCATGGGCGCGCTGATGAAAGGCCAGGTGGCCGCATTCTCTGATGATGACATGAAGGCCGTCTCTGCTTATATCGAAGCTCTTAAATAGTTTCTCTTTTTTACTCTTTCGAGGGAGCCGAAGCGCTTTTCTTCTTGCGCCTTGACTGCCACAGAGTCCGTCCAAGGTAATAAGCAGAAAAACCTATCATATCCACCGCGATATCAAGCAATTCAAAAGCACGGTTCGGAAGAAAGTATTGCACCCCTTCAATATAAAACCCATATGCAAAAAGCACGGCAAAGGCATATCTCACCCTTAAAGAAAAGCCCCGGTCCAAAAAAAAACTTAAGACGAGAAAGGCTAAAAAGTGATTTAATACATCACTCATAGAGGTCAATTCCGGAAGCGTGTTGTAGTTGGGTAAAAAAGCGATATAAGAGATGGCAAACAACAAGGAGATAAAACAAAACCTTGAGAAAAGTATGCTCTTCCTGCTCTTTTGTGTAAAAAACATGCTTATGCCTTTGAGTAATCTATTCAGGTTTATACTCTTTCTTACGGCGCTCTTTCTCGGCAGCCTCGTTCAGCTCATCCTCCCCGTCAAAATGAACCGAGTTCATCATCTTCTCTTTATCATCAAACTGACCTGACTTGATGGCCCACATCACTCCAAAAAGTGCCAAGGCACCTAAAAGCAGGGAGATGCCTATCATCATAATTACTATACCGTTATCCATGATTTATCCTCGGTTCCATTTCCATTTGATTCTAACTGAATTACCCACTACCAATAAAGAGCTAAATGACATGGATATGGCCGCAATCAGCGGAATAATATAACCTGCCATAGCGAGGGGAACTGTTATCGCATTATACACCAATGAGATGCCTAGATTTTGTTTCACGAGAGTGAAGGTCCGTTTGGAGATCAAGAAAGCCTCTTTCAGACTTTTGAGCGAATCGTTTAAAAGCACGACATCACTGATCTCGATAGCGATGTCCGAACCGGACCCCATCGAAATACCGATATTCGCGTGAGCAAGCGCAAGGACATCATTGACTCCGTCCCCCACCATCACTCTCACCTTATCACTGTGCTTAAGTACAAAGTCAGC
Source organism: uncultured Campylobacterales bacterium (assembly GCA_964014335.1). GTDB lineage: Bacteria > Campylobacterota > Campylobacteria > Campylobacterales > Sulfurimonadaceae. Next base: position 6,411 of record CAXGZT010000131.1, read on the forward strand.
CTTTTGCTCAGGTGAGAGGTCATAATAATACTCTTTGATTCCGACCTCGTCTGCAATGTTTTGTGCAGCATCTCTGTGGTCACCCGTGAGCATCACGACTTCGATCTTCTGTTTTTCACACATCTGCAACAGCTCTGTGATCCCCTCTTTTGGTCTGTCCCGAAGTTCGTAATAGGAGATGAGCCTATCCTCTATCGCAAAGAAAAAAAGCGAAAACGCAGATCGGACATCTACGTCTATGCCGTTCTCTCTCATAAACTCGGCATTCCCGCCCAAGACTTTTTTACTATCATATACCGCTGCAATACCGCGTGAGGGGACCTGCTTGGATGAGGCTAAAGTGCAGGGGCGCAACTCTTCATTCTCACTTTTCAAATAAGTAGAAATAGCTTGTGATATCGGGTGCAGAGAGGATTCACTCAGGGCCAGAAGCAGAGACTTATCAACCTCTTCAAAGAGCTTGAAGTTTACGATCTCGGGCCTGCCCTGCGTTATTGTCCCCGTCTTGTCTAAAATAAGCATATCTGTCTTCGCCATCGTCTCAAGTTGGGCGGCTTCTTTAAAGAGTATCCCCCGTTTTCCGCCTAACCCTAGACCGACGAGCGTTGCAACCGGTGTGGCCAAGGCAAGAGCACAGGGGCAGGCTATAACGATGACAGAGATCCCTACCATAAATGATTTGTCAAAAGAGTTAGTTAAAGATGTTGCTGGTCAAAAAATATAT
>CAXGZT010000132.1:0-6973 GCA_964014335.1 uncultured Campylobacterales bacterium
TGCCTTTTTTGCAGAGGATGAGAACTTCAAACACTTTGACGATCAGACCAAGATGATCGGTGAACCGATACTGAAGGAGGTGAAAGAGCGTCTTTTCTTCCTTTATGATGTAGGTCTGGGTTATCTTTCGCTCTCCAGAGACGCCCGCTCTATCAGCGGCGGAGAGGCGCAGCGTATCCGTATCGCTTCTCAGATCGGTTCGGGTCTGACAGGCGTGATGTATGTACTGGATGAGCCGAGTATCGGTCTGCACGAGAGAGATACGCTTAAACTGATCCGTACGCTTCGTTCACTGCAGGAGAAGGGCAATACGGTTATTGTTGTCGAGCATGACAAAGAGACGATAGAAAATGCCGATTATATCGTTGATATCGGTCCGGGTGCCGGTAAGTACGGTGGAGAAGTCGTCTTTGCAGGAACGCTCAAAGAGATGAAAAAAGCAAAGACACTGACGTCTGATTACCTTTACGGCCGAAAGATAATTGAATATTTTTACCGCCGGGAACAAGAAGAGTGGATAGAGATCAAGAATGTCAAGATCAATAATATCGATAACCTTTCGGTAAAGATTCCGCTGCATAACTTTGTCTGTGTCTCCGGAGTAAGCGGAAGCGGAAAATCTTCGCTTATTCTGCAGACACTTTTACCTGTCGCGCGTGAACTGCTAAACCACGCCAGAAAAGTCAAGAAGATAAAAGGTGTTGAGATCCAGGGGCTTGAACAACTCGATAAGGTGATTTATCTAGACCAGAGTCCTATCGGCAGGACACCACGTTCAAACCCTGCGACCTATACGGGAATGATGGATGAACTTCGCAATCTTTTTGCAAAGACGAAAGAGGCACAGATACGCGGTTACAGTGCTTCTCGTTTCAGTTTTAATGTCAAAGGCGGACGTTGTGAGAAGTGTCAGGGCGAGGGCGAGATCAAGATCGAGATGCACTTTTTGCCCGATATCATGGTCAAATGTGACTCGTGTCAGGGACAGCGTTATAATCCGCAGTCTTTAGAGATCCTGTATAGGGGAAAAAGCATCTCCGATGTTTTAAATATGAGTGTCAGTGAGGCCCTGGAATTTTTTGCAGCGATTCCGAAGATAAAGGCCAAACTTCAGACTCTGTATGATGTGGGACTGGGCTATATCAACCTTGGTCAAAATGCCATCACCCTTTCAGGAGGAGAGGCCCAGCGTATTAAACTCTCCAAGGAGCTGAGCCGTAAAGACACCGGGAAAACGCTTTATATCTTAGACGAACCGACGACAGGTCTCCATTTTGATGATGTTAATCGTTTAACGGATGTGCTGCACCATTTCGTAGAGTTGGGTAATTCGGTCTTGGTCATAGAACATAATCTGGATATGGTGAAAAACGCAGATTATGTTATCGATATGGGGCCTGAAGGCGGCGCTAAGGGAGGACGTATCGTAGGTACGGGTACACCTGAAGAGTTGGCTGAAAATTATGAGAAAATGGGATCATACACGGGTGAATTTCTGAAAAAAGAGCTTGCCTTACATAAAAAAACAAAAAAGTAGTGGTACAATAAGAGCAAAGAAAATTAAAGAATATAGGTAATTATATATGAAATCATCTCTTGTCGAGAGTATTAAATCCCTTCCAGCCCTGCCAAAGACCATTGTCGAGATGCAACAGGTGTGTGCGGACCCCGAAGCTGGAATAAACGACTTGGTAAACGTTGTTGATAAAGACCCTATGATTGTTGCCAACCTTTTAAAGGCTGCCAACTCTCCGCTGTACTGTTTTGGAAAAGAGATCAAAAGCGTCGGCCAGGCGGTCTCTCTTTTCGGCATGAGCATGACACGATCCATCGCTATCGGTAATTCAGTCAGACAGCTTTTAAATGTGGATATGGAGCCTTATGGTATCAGTTCCGAAAAGTTTGCCGATATCTCGAACCAGCAAGCCGTGTTGATGCATAACTGGTACTCAAAGATTGACAGAAAGAAGATGGAGAACCTGTTTCTGGCAAGCTTTTTGCAAGAAACAGGGAAGATCATTATCGCCTCGGACATCATCAAAGAAGACCTTCTTTTTAATTTCAAGTCTGAGATCGAGACAACAAATAATATCCCGCAGGTTGAGTTCTCTTATGTAGAAGAGACAACAGCAACGGTAACCGCTGCGATTTTTGAACACTGGAACTTTAACGAGACCTTTGTCGAGATGATCCGTTTTTCAGACACCTATCAAAAAGCCCCTGAAGAGATCAAAGAGTATTCGACGGCATTAAATATCGTAAAAACCATCGTTCCCGTGAATGCTCCCTTCTCCGATCAGGCTATCACTTTCGGACTGCGTAAGGCGCATGACGTAGGTTATGATCACGAGATGCTTGAAGATGTCATCGACAGCGTACTGGATCAGTTGGGAATCACCCCGGGGTACTAGAAACTCTCTCTCTTTCTCCTAAAAGTAGATATACTCTGTTCCCGTTTTTTGACAATAGGACGAGACCATATCCCGTTCGAGATCCGTATTCGTATTGTATTCATACCCGAAGCATTTTTTCCACAAAGAGTGGTCCTCCATACAGAGATAAAAAAAGACCTTTTTATGCCAGGGTTCAAAACTCTCATAGGCGTGTTTAAACATCTCCTCTTTGATCTGCATAGGGTAAGAACTTTTACCCGCGGCATCATCAAAGGGCATCTGCAGGATCTTAGACTTGAAATTTCGCTGTCTAAGCTTTTGGATAACGGGTTTGATAAAGGTAAGCGTACCCATAGAGATAAGAGAGACTTCATCAGGTTCAAAGCGCTCTATAAGCTCATCATAAACTTCTTTATACTCTTGCAGATAGTTCTCATACTCGACAATAGGATGAAAGTGAAAACCGACGATGACGCCCTTGTCGGCTAAGGCACGGGCAGAATCAATACGTTTTTCCAGGGAAGCGGCAAGGTGTTCCTCGTTCTCAATGATAACAGGGGTATTAAGCGACCAGGTACAGATAATGTTCTTGGGTACCTCATTCTCAAGAAAGTACTTGATATTGTCAGACTTGGTCTTAAACTCGAGGATGACATTTTCATTGGAACGGGCAAAGTCAAAAAGCGCATCTAAAACACCCTCCCTGTTCCCCCACATCAAGGAGTCCGAAGATTGACCTGTTCCTATATGATAGGTGCGGCCGGGATCAAGCTGAAGGTTTTTTAGTTTCTGCGTAAAAGTGCTGTCAAAGCTTATCTTGTCCTGTTTGTAAAAGGATTGAATGGTACAGTACGAACAGTCAAACCCGCAACTCTCAACGGCATCCAGGGTCATAAGGTTGCAGCACCGTGTCTCTTCGGAAGCGACAGGACACATCCCTAAGCCAAAGCCCTCTTTCTCTTTGGTCACAAACTTGAACTTCTGTTCAGACCTCAAGATACTGGGGTCAAAACCCTCATATGAATTTGGCTTATTCTTCAGCTCTTCGTAGATCTTCGTAATACGCTGTAAAACAACCTTGGCGTGTTGATGCTCGGGCCAGATATCTATGATATTCCTTTCTCCCCACATCTCCAGATCATTTGCCATCTCGATGATCAGACGTAGCTGTTGAAAAGAGAACTTGTGCGCATAGGCCTTCGTCCTGATAAACTCTTGCTGTTGAGGAAGAAGTTTGTTGAAATAAGTGGACTTGATTGAAGTTTTGAATTTTTCATCGTAGGAGTTCATGCCTGCAATTATAACAGATTAAAGATGCTCTAAAACAGTTTGTAGATTTTTATATTCAATCTAAAGGCGACCATGTCAGTGTTGGTAAAAAAGTCCAATTTGAAGTATTTATGTTTATAGTAAAGCAGCGGCAAAAGAAAAGCACTGCTGTTATCACGGCCTTCTCTACACTCCATTGAGTTGAAAAGGCCATCCAAGCAGTAGCCTTTCTGATAGCCTGCGATCAGCTGCAGTCCAAAGGAGTCATTGAGGTTAAAAAGATATCCTGCGCCGAGTGCATCAACATCTTTGTTTCTCGAGTTGACGAAATGGTTATAGCTCAGGCTATAACTACTCTTATATATATACTCCGCTCCGTAGACTTTATGGGTGTCATTAAACTCTTCACCGGTACTCTCGTTCGTCGTAAAGTGAACGGAATAGAGGTAGGCAGTAAGATAGAGCTCATGTGCGCTCTTGTCAGCGCCATCGGCTTTAAGGGAAGTTAATATCAAGAGGAGTAAGAGAAACCATTTCATACGGTAATTATAACGAGATAATGTTCCTTTGCCTTGGCAACCAATGGTTTATGCTCTACGCCTATCTGCAAAGAACAAAAAGAACCTGTCTCAGTAGAGTTTACCAAAGAGCTCTATATGGGTCAGGTAGAGTCTGAGGTCGAACTCACGCTGGTGATAGCTTGGTTGCATATGTTCACAGAGTTTATAAAAGGCTTTGTTGTGTTCTTTCTCTTTGAAGTGGGCAAGTTCATGCACGACGATCATCTGCAAAAACTCCTCAGGCATATTTCTGAAGACAGATGCGATACGTATCTCGTTCTTTGCCTTCAGTTTCGCACCTTGGACCCTGGAGACAAAACGGTGTGTCCCCAAGGCATTATGAATGACGTTGATCTTCCCGTCGTATAGCACCTTGCTCAAGGGAGGAGATTTTTTCATACAAGCGGCTTTCAAGTCGTTAACATAGGCGAAAAGGGCCTTGTCTGTCCTGACAGCATGAGAAGAGGGGTACTTCTGTAAAAGGTAATGCGAAAGTTTTCCTTCTTGAATAAGAGCATGCACCTCGGAGAGAGTGTGAAGAGGATAATGACTCAGATATTTAAGTTTTTTCATAGGGCGTAATTATACTGCAAAAGTGTTGCATCCTTGTTTATATAGAACACTGTTTTTTTATGAAATTAGGATAGAATATCGCTAGTTATATTATAGGTGCAAGGAAAAGATATGCATATTGGTTTTATGATTGCAGAGTGGGGTAAGATGGACCCTTCTAGCAGTTCAACCTTACTGATTATTAAAGAGTGTCTGCGTCGAAAACATAAGGTGTCGATATTTTACACGAACAACCTTACCGTTCGAAATAATATCGTACATGGCTTTATAGAGACCATCAATGAGATGGAAAAAGTTCCTGAGAGCATTACAAGTTTTTATAAAAAAGTGACCTTCGAGAAAAGACTCACAGCCTTGCATGCCTTTGACTGTATGATGATCAGAAAAGACCCTCCTATCAATCCGATAGTATTTAATTTTCTGGATGCTATCAAAGACGAGGTCGTGGTCATCAACGATGTCGACGGTATACGTAAGGCGAATAACAAGCTGTATACGACCACTTTTCATGATCCGCATAACAGCTTTCTTCCCGTGACCCACGTGTCCGGAAGCAAAGGTTTTATTCGCAAGATTATCGGTGAGTCTGATCAGGAGAGGTTTATTCTCAAGCCCTTAGACGGTTCTGGAGGTCGAGGAGTCATTGTCTTGGAGAAAAATGCACAAACCAATATCAATTCGCTTCTTGACTTTTATATCGACGAATCAGGTGATAATTATGTCATCTTGCAAGAGTATATCGAAGGCGCGGAAGAGGGTGATGTACGCGTTATGATGTTAAACGGAAAGTTCATCGGAGCATACAACCGAAAACCGGCAAAAGGCGAGATACGTGCAAACATTCAGGCCGGCGGGAGCGCCCATAAATATACTCTCACCGAAAGCCAAAAGCGTGTTTGTAAAAAAGTGGGTACTAAGTTGGTCGCGGACGGCCTTTACTTTGTCGGCTTGGACATGATAGGGGACAAGATACTTGAAGTTAATGTCCTTAACCCGGGCGGCATAAGCAATATAAACAAACTCGACAAAGTAAAACTGCAAAAATCGGTTGTTGACTTCTTTGAGGAAAAAGTCGATGAAAAGGTTGAAAAACGCATTGAACTGGAGTACCTTCTTAAACGGTTTAGTGAGTTAAGAGAATAGGGTCTACTCAAGAGGTTGAAGCTTCTAGAAGCGCTTAGGTATCGGGAGGCTAACTCGTGATACTTCTTAGATAGGCTTTTCGGATATAATCGATCTCACCGCTCTCTTTCATCTTCTGTAGGACAGGAGTGATGATCGGAATAAGGTGAACGTTTTTCTTATGTACAAAATGGTACAGCGGCAATTTCTTTAGAGTGCCACTGACGACTTTCAGATTTTTGTTCTCTGCTTCCAGGTTTAGATTTAGACCCGCCAGTTTCGGTATCACAATGATCTCCGTTGTATTGCTCTCTAGGGCCTGGACAGCCTCAGTAAAGCTAGAGACAAATCTCCTCGGGATGTTTTCGGTGGCTTTTTCGATAAACTTAGTCCCTTTTACTATTGTCAGTTCGTGGCCGGCCAGGTCAGACCACTCTTTGATAGATAAAGAACTGTTCTTGCTGAAGGCGACTGCTTCAACGGCAGCGATCTCAACCGGGACCTGTCTGAGGTTGGGGTAGAGTTTAGTGATTTTTTCTATACGGGCAAGTTCACCGTCTGTTTGACCTGAATTGGAGCGCTGCAGGGACTCTTCCAGGGGAATGAACAGAGGTGTCATCTCCAAGCCAGCTCTTTCGTAGGCTTTTTCTAGCACCTTGGAAGCTATGATCATAACGAGATTGTTTTTACCGCCGGAAAAGAGATAGGTCTCGGCATGGAGCAAAAACGGAAATAAAATAGTGGTAATTAATATCAGTTTCATTATTGTAGTATATCACTTTTTAGACAAACTTCTCGGTTTAATTTTTCGTAATATGAGAAAAATGGTTTTTTTAGTGAGCTTTTCATCAAACTTTAGGGCTTTGACCATTATACTAAAGAAATTTTTTCTAGGATACTCACTTGTCTAAAACGATTACTATCATCGATACTTTCGGATTTCTCTTTCGCAGCTTTTACGCCTTGCCTCCGCTTAAAAACAAGGACGGCTTTCCTACGGGGCTTCTGACCGGGTTTACCAACTTTATAGCCAGCATAGAGAAAGAGCATAATACG
>CAXGZT010000133.1:0-6870 GCA_964014335.1 uncultured Campylobacterales bacterium
GAGACAGGATTATAGATACAGGCAGGTTGATGTTTCTGATAGCAGGCTCTTGGAAAAGGAACTTTCGCAGATGTTCGAGACTGTGGAAAAACTTGATCTTGTTCTCCTCAATGCAGGAGTATTGGGCCGTATTCAAGATATCTCTTTATGTTCTACGCAGCAGCTGAAAAAGGAGATGGATATCAACATGTGGGCGAACAAGACCATCTTGGACTTTTTTATTAAAAAGGGGATAAGGCTCAAGCAGGTCATTGCGATCTCATCCGGTGCCAGTGTCAACGGTTCTTTGGGGTGGAACGGGTATTCGCTCTCCAAAGCTGCCTTGAACATGCTAATCAAACTTTATGCCGCCGAGATGCAAGATACCCACTTGAGCTCCTTGGCACCGGGTCTGATCGGGACAGAGATGCTTGAGGGCATTTTACGAGGAGACCATGATACCCGGCGTTATTCCAGTGTACAGAGTCTGCGTGAGAGCGAAGCCAATGGCCTGGTGCTTTCGCCAAAAGAGATCGTTGAAAAGATTTCTCTTGCCCTGCCTGAACTGCTAAAACTGCAAAGCGGTTTATTCATAGATTTCAGAGATATGGAGACAAAAGCGCTTTAAAGCCCTTTTGTATCTTCTTTCCATGAAGCGGGGACCTCTTTGCCTGCCGCACCCATGATCATCCCGACGATCATCCCGCGGGCGGAGTTGTCGCCGCCGGCCTTTGCGTTGGCTATCATCGCCTCTTTATAATCATCATAGCTTGCCAAGAGATGGATAGTGCCTTCAAACCCGCCTTCCACACCGCAGGCCGGACCAAAATTACGAATGGCGATAAAACTGTCCTCTCCCCTGGAGTTCAATCCGGCATCAAAGGCAGATTTGAGTTCCGGATCGGGAGAGCTGTTTGCAAGTGCTGAGGCAATGCTCTCCCCGTTGCAGACATCGTATAAGACGGAGGCAAAAAGTGCAGCCGCTTTTAAGACAAGAGGAGAGTTATGGGTAAAGGCAACAAACTCCTCTGTCTGTGCCAGGAACTCCTCTTTTGACGAGGAGACCAAGAGCAGGGGAGCAATGCGTCCGATGATGGAGAGGTCATCTGAGGCTGAACCGGTGTTTGAGCGGGGATCGGCTTCAAGGATCTTCATCGTCTCGCGGCTTGAACCGTCAATATACCCCTCATACTCCTGCATATTGTCAAGCCATAAGCCGCCATAGTTTTGAATGTCAAAACGGCCGTTGTCCCGAACGAACCGAAGTAGCCATTTCGCCTGATCCCCGTAATGCGTAAAATCACCCTTGCTCTTTCCCTTATGCCACATAGCATGCGGGGCGTTAAGCTCTTCCCAGTTCACATCGAGCGTCTTTAACTGATTCTCATCATAGATCCAGTGTGAACCAAGAGAGTAAGCATCCGCGACTAAGGCCGCTTCGATAGCCTTGTTGATAGTATCTCTGCTCATAAAAGGCTCCTGTTTTTAAAAATTATAGTGGATAAAACTAAAGGCCAGCTCTTAAAAGCAATCTAGTTTATCGAGGAGGGCAGAGAAAATAGCGAATGGGGATGATCTTAGCTTGGGAATGAAGTCATTCTCAAATGACGCACGTTTTTTGCAGGCAGGTTTTTATGCTTTCAATGAGCTCATCCCTATTTTTGCCTTTAATGGCGTGAATCATATCGCTAACTCATCCAGCTAGCCTTAGATACAGTTTCTTGCATTATAATTTCAGCACTATAACATAAAGGAAGTGCCCATGTGCGACTTCAATAACCTTTCCAAGAGGGAAAAAGAGAAATATCATATTATGTTGAGCGAATGTGCCGAGGCCTTTGGCGGCAGCAATTTTTTCCTTCAGCTCCTAGAAGTAATCCGCAAAGAGAAGCCTCACCCTTTGACGGCGAAACATTCGGAGTTTAAATTTTCCCGCGGGAGGATAAGTTGGGAGAAGGTGATCTTTAAAGACAAGCTGTCCCTTCTTCTGAAAACACGTGTGCATGAGAGCGAAAGAGGGAACCTTCTACCTTCCAAGGATGATAAGAGCTATAAGAGCGTGATGAACCTTGTACGTACACTCGCGCCTATAGAGTTTCAGGTACGGCCCAAAAACATGAAAGACGCAGAGGGCTTTACCGTCAGAGCTTTTGACAGGGTAGATGAAGCGACGACGCTTATCAACCCGGTATTCGATGCACTCTTTTTCTGTTCGGTAGATACCGTGAAAAAAGTTTTAGCGTACAAGGCTTGATAATGGACGGGAGACAAAGAAAAAATATCAAAGCGGGTATGAGTGTCGCCATTGTACTGAAACAGGACCAAGAGACGGGCAGACTGACCGACGGGATAGTCCGTGATATCCTGACTAACTCGGCCACGCATCCGCATGGTATCAAGGTACGTCTTATGAGCGGAGAAGTGGGACGCGTAAAAGAGATCTACTGATGCCTTGTGAGAACGCTACCTTTGCTGCAGGATGTTTTTGGGGAGTGGAAGAAGAGCTTCGTAAACTTGAAGGAGTCCTTGATACGGCCGTCGGGTATATGGGAGGCCGGATGAAAGACCCCGCCTATGAAGATGTACTGACGGACACAACGGGACATGCCGAGGTGGTTCAGGTTTGTTATGATGAGGAAGTGCTTCCGTACAGGAAGCTGGTGAAGGCGTTTTTTGAACTTCATAATCCTTCGACTATACCCGGCACAAGATATAAATACCGAACGAGTATCTTCTATCATACGCAGCAGCAGAAAGAGATAGCCGAGGGCTTTCTAGCAGAGCTGAAAACACTCGACCTTTATCCCTACGAGGTAAAAACGACAATCGTCAAGGCCCAGGTCTTTTACCGTGCAGAAGAGTATCATCAAAGGTATTATGAAAAGATGCGAAGGTAGAGAAGCCTATCTTTCAATAAGCAGGTAGTGGCGCTTGTCTGTTTTTATGATCTTGACATGTTCAGCGTCTTGTATCTCGTCATAGACCCTTTCACCCTTGAAGAACAGCAAAAGCGTACCTTTGACAATAAAGGGTTGGGCAAAGTCCATAAGGGTCTGCGTCTCCGTCACCGCGCGTGAGGTGATGAAGTCATATCCCACAGGGGGTACCTGTTCGATTCTTTTATTCAGGACCTCTACATTATCCAGACCGAGATCGGCCTTGATAAACTGCAAGAAACCCGAACGTTTGGAAAGAGGTTCGACAAGGGTGAACTTCGTCGATCGAAGTGCCATGGCGAGGATAAGCCCGGGAAAACCGGCACCCGTACCTATGTCCAGGGCGGTTTCTATCTTTGGTAAAAAACTGACAGGAAAGACAGAGTCGTATATGTGTTCGGCGACCTCTTCCTTGGTCGTTGCGCCGGTAAGGTTATGTATTTTATTCCATTTAAGCAGATGCTCGGTATACCGCTCTACCTGCTCATAAAAGGTATCAGGAAGAACAATCTTATCAGATAAAAGTTGTGCTCTGAGGTCCATATTTCTCTTTTTTTATAATTTACAGAATTATAACGAAATAAGCTATAATTGCTCATCTTTATATATGGGTGACTAATGAACCTTTTGTCAAAAATCAGCAGTTTTTTTCTTTTGCCCGGATTTTTAAAAAGAGGGTCCCTCTCGCGACTCTATTTACAAAAAATCGGCTATCTCGGCTTTATGCTTTTTCTCATCTCCCTGATCTCTTTCGGCGCGATACATGCCGCACCCAACAGTTTCTTCGCCGCAGGCGAGCTGAATCCCAATATGACACCCGAGGTCCTGGAGCATCTGAAAGCGGTATATGGACTGGACAAACCCCTGCACAGGCAGTATACGGACTGGATGGTAAATCTATTGAGCCTGGACTTCGGTGTCTCTTTTGTAAGCGGACAAAACGTCATCGATATGGTCAAAGACCGCATCGGGATCACCCTGATCATGAACATCGTCTCGATGTTTTTTGTTTTTATCATCTCAATCTACCTGGGGATCAAAGCGGCTACGAACAGCGGAAGACTGGAGGATCTGCTTATCAAGCAGCTCTCTCTGTTCTCTTTTTCCATGCCTTCGTTCTATCTGGCACTGTTGCTGATCTTGGCGCTTTCTGTAAAGCTTGAGTGGTTTCCGATCGCGGGGCTGCATTCGATCGAGCCGAAAGAGGGCCTGGCCTATTATACGGACATGGCCTGGCACCTCTTTCTGCCGATATCGGTAATGATCTTTGTCTCTTTGGGTTCGATGATAGTCTATGTCAGGTCGCTTGTGACAGAGATACTAAAAAGCGATTACTATTTCTTTGCCAAGGCTAGAGGCCTGGACGAGAGAAGGCTTCTGAGGTATTTTATCCTGCCCAACCTGATGCCGCCCATTATCACGCTTCTTGGACTCTCACTGCCGGGACTTATAGGCGGTTCGGTGATCCTGGAGTCCATCTTCGGTATAGAGGGGATGGGACAGCTCTTCTATATGTCGGCTCTGAGCCGGGACTATCCCGTCATCATGGGAATATTGATGGTCACCGCCTTTTTAACGCTTCTGGGAAATATGTTCTCGGACCTGATACTCTTGAAACTGAACCCCTATTTCAAAAGGGAATAGAAGCTACAGGGGTCCTTGAATTTCGTACTCTATCTGTGCAAAGCCTAAGGGATGGTTTCTGCACGCCTTCAGTTTGAGCATAGTGAAGTCTTGCATGGATGAAAAAAGCTTGATACCCTCTCCTAAAATGATTGGCATCTGTGAAAGAGTGATGTTTGCCAGCAGAGAGTTTTCTATAAAAGAGGAGGCGAGCTTTCCGCCGCCGACAAGCCATAAGTGGCTCTTCCCTTTTTTCTTGGCCGCTTCAACGACGGCACGGGGTGAAGTCTCTTTTTGAAGATTGACCCCTTCTATCGGAGTGATCGTGCCGTTTGTGCAGACCCAAACCGCTTTGTCTCCATAAGGCCAAGTCCCGAAACTACAGACCATATCATAAGTATTCCGTCCCATAACCAAGGCATCGACACTTGAGTAAAAGGTATCGTATCCAGTCTCTTCTAAGGGAATATCCAGCTTGTCTAGCCAGGAGACGTCTCCATCCTCTTTTGCGATATAACCGTCAATGCTGGATGCTACGTAATAGGTGACTTTCATTTCACTCCTTTATGGTGCAGTAATGGTTGTTCATGAAATATTCTATTCTCTTTTTCTTTAAAACAGACATCTGAAGAAGAGATTGAAATATTGAGAGGGAAAGAGTAAAAAGTAAATGAGGAAAAAAGTTTAAGAGAAGCAAGGCTTCGAGAGCCTACTGCTGAAGTAAACTCAGCGTTAGCGTAGGTAACGGGGCTTTGCCCCTTTGCCGTATTAAATAATAACTATTATTTGAAAAGCGCCTCGAGAGAATCGATTCCCTCTTTCTCTTCCTCTATCTCGCCAGACTCAGAAGTCACTGCGCCCTCTTGTTCTTGAAGTTCGATGGCATAACCGGTCAGCATAGAAGCAAGACGGATATTAATACCGCTTCTTCCGATTGCCTTGGATTTTTGGTCGGCCGGAAGGATGACGGTTGCTTTCTTTTCTTCGCCTTCCGCTGTTTCCTGAATGACAACAGATGAGATGATGGCTGGGCTCATCGCGCGGGAGATGAAAAGTTCCGGAATATTTGTATACTCGACACAGTCGATGTTCTCGCCGTTTAGCTCTTCGCTCACGGCATTGATACGCACACCCTTGACACCGACCGTAGCACCGACAGGATCGACTTTCGGATGGGTGGAATAGAGTGCGATTTTCGCACGTTCTCCCGGAATACGGGCAGAGTGCTCTACGATAACGGCCTCGTCATTGATCTCAGGGACCTCAAGGCGCAGAAGCTCTTCGAGGAACTTAGGGCTTGTACGGGAAAGTTCGATGATCATTCCCTCACTTTTGTCCACAGTGACGCGTCGGACAACCGCTTTGACGATCTCGCCCGGCTTAAAGACCTCGCCCTTGATACGGCTTTTCATCGGAAGGATGGCACGGATCTCATCAAGTTCGATGAAGGTGTTGTTGGCTGCATCTACGCGGGTGACACGCCCGGAAATAATAGTTCCGACCTTGTTTTTAAACTTGTTGTAAAGTTCGTCTTCGACAAGACGCTGGATATGGTACTCAATCTCTCTGTGAAGCTGGCCCGCCGCCGTGCGGCCATAGTCCTCAAGTTTGTGCTCATACTGCAGCTGGTCTCCGACCTCTACGTCTTCGTCCAGCTCTTTCGCCTCGGTAAGGGGAATATAAGCTTCGGGAAATTCGCTCTCAAGCTCTTGAGCATCATCGGCGACGACCGTGATGATCTGAAAAATGGAAGCTGCGCGTGTCTCTTCGTTGATCTCTACTTCATAATCATAATGATCGGAGATAACACGCTTGGCCGTTTGAACAAAGGCTGTTTTCAGTGCTTCTTTTACGTTTTCCGGCTCCAGGCCCTTTTCATGTGCAATTGATTCAATAATGTCTACGATTTTTTCCATAAGAAATCCTTAAAAAATGACTAAGATTGATAAGTTTGTGGGGTAATCGATTCACCCGCGCTAGCTCCAGTAGTATGGGCCTTGGTAAATCTTATCAAAAGAGATTATCATTATACTAAAGTTAGACTTAATGAGTACTTTATTAAAATGAAGCTATAATCGCGGATATTAAAAGCCAAGGAAACCCTTATGGAATTAAAACTTGTACGTACAGAGATCAACACCAAACCAAAAAAGACTGACTTGAAAAAGATTGAAGCAATGGTTGAAAAAGATGGTTCAGCCATCATCTATTTTGACAGAGACAACTCTCACAAAGACCTTATTGCGCTGGGCGAGCACTTTGAAAACAGCGAAAAAAGTTTTTATATGCGCGAAGTGCGTTATGGCCTGAATGACAACGACTACATGTATGA
>CAXGZT010000134.1:0-6849 GCA_964014335.1 uncultured Campylobacterales bacterium
GCCATGGCCTCGATCACAAATGCCATCGCACTTTACGGCCCCTTGATGCCGTTTTCTGCGACCTTCTTCGTCTTCTCCGACTACCTGAAGCCTGCGGCGCGTATCGCGGCCCTTTCAGGCATCCAGCAGTTCTTTGTATGGACGCACGACAGTATAGGTGTCGGTGAAGACGGTCCGACGCACCAGCCTATCGAGCATCTTTCCCAATTCCGTGCGCTTCCGAACTTTTATGTATGGCGCCCGGCAGACGGAAACGAAAACGTCGAAGCATGGAAGACGGCTTTGACAATGACCGAGTCTCCATCGGCATTCGTATGTTCTCGTCAGGGCCTCGCTCTTCTTCCTGCCGCGGTCTTCGGTGAAGCCTCAAAAGGCGGATATCTTCTTGAAGAGTCTGAAAATGCGACGATCACGCTTATGGCTTCGGGTTCTGAAGTGGAGACGGCGATGAAGACAAAAGAGCTTCTTGCATCTAAGGGTGTAAATGCGAACGTTGTCTCTGTTCCGTGTTTTGATCTTCTTCTTGTGCAAGAGAAGGCATACATCGACGCTATCATCAAAACAGAGAGGGT
Source organism: uncultured Campylobacterales bacterium (assembly GCA_964014335.1). Classification (GTDB taxonomy): domain Bacteria; phylum Campylobacterota; class Campylobacteria; order Campylobacterales; family Sulfurimonadaceae. The sequence goes on from CAXGZT010000134.1 coordinate 573, forward strand.
AGTGGCTATTGAAGCAGCCCGCGGTCTTGAATGGTACAGATTTGCAGACGAGATCATCAATATGGACAGTTTCGGTGCATCTGCGCCGGCCGGTCAGCTTTTTGAAAAATTCGGCTTTTCTGCCGAAGCAATCGCTGATAGAATTTCTTAAAACTTTTCCTGTTTCACAAGGGCAGAAGGCTCGGGTATCGGGCTGTCTATGTCCGGAATAATCATAGAAAAGAGTAGGCGGGAATACTGTAATGCCGGAAACAGCTATGGGGGTATCGGGTTACTGCCGCCCTGGCAAAGATGTTATAATCTTTGAATACTAATAGGCTTTTTTAAGAGCTCTGTATTGATGGAAAAATCATGAAACATGCGATGAAGCATTCTTTACTAAACTTTTTTAAAATGGAATCGGCTGTTGGTACAGTGTTGATGATTGCTACAATTCTGGCCATGCTGATGGCGAACTCTCCTTTGGCCGATGTTTATGACAAGGTGATGGAGACACCGGTGATGGTAATGTTTGGAGAGTTTAAGATTGCCAAACCGCTTCTTCTTTGGATCAATGACGGTCTGATGGCTATATTTTTCTTTATGGTCGGTCTTGAGATTAAACGTGAAATCGTGGAGGGCAGCTTGAGCGACAGAAGCAAGTTGGCTCTGCCCGCCTTCGCGGCCTTTGGCGGGATGGTCGTACCTGCAGGGATCTATATCTTTTTGAACTGGGGTAATGAAGCGGCCATGAAAGGCTGGGCGATTCCGATGGCGACCGATATCGCTTTTGCTCTGGGAATATTATCCCTACTTGGAACACGTGTTCCTGCGCAGTTGAAGATATTTTTGCTGGCCTTAGCCGTAATCGATGATCTTGGCGCGATTATCGTGATAGCTCTGTTTTATACATCCAATATGTCCTTTATCTCTCTAGCCATCGCTGCTGTCATGATTCTTGTTTTAGTCATGATGAACAGGGAAGGGATAATCAATAATACCGCTTATATCCTTGTGGGCATTGTACTATGGACGGCTCTGCTGAAGTCAGGAGTTCATGCGACTCTTGCCGGTGTTGTCCTTGGTCTGATGATCCCCCTTAAAAACAATCAGTATAGTTTTCATCAGCTGGAGGAGTCCCTGTACGCCCCGGTAAACTTTGTTGTCTTGCCGCTTTTTGCCTTTGCCAATGCCGGTGTGACTCTTGGTAATGTGAGTATGGAAGATTTTACCGACAGTATGACAATGGGTATTGTATTGGGGTTATTCCTGGGTAAACAGCTCGGGGTATTCCTGTTTTCCTATCTTGCGATCAAGCTTCGTCTCGGCAAGCTTTCTGAGGGGATCACATGGGGCTCCATATACGGACTGGCTATTTTAAGCGGCATAGGGTTCACGATGAGTCTTTTCATCGGTTCTTTGGCCTTCGAAGGCCATGAAGGCTTGTGTTTTGAGCTCGTCGATGAGAGAATGGGAATCCTGATCGGTTCGTTTCTCTCCGGAGCCGTCGGTTATTTTGTACTTTCTAAAACACTTCCCAAAAAGGCATAAAAGCGTATGCAGAACTCGTCAGCTTATAATGAAAAAAAGAAAAACTTTGATCGTCTGATCACGGTCTACGGCCGTAACGTCGTCCTTGAGATACTGGAAGAAAAAGATGTGCGTATCGCTAAGGTGCATATGGCAGACTCCAATAAACGAGACGGGGTCATCTCTAAGATACTAAGCCTATGTGAAAGAAAAGGGGTAGAAGTCCTTTACCACTCCAAGCAGGCGCTTTCGCGTATATCAAAAAACGCCAAACAGGACCAGGGTGTTGCTGCGGACATTGAAGCCGGCTCCTATCTCTCAAGCGAAGAGTTTTTGAAGAGTCCGCCAAGCTCGTATCGTTATATCGCGCTGGATTCTATCCATAACCCCCAAAACCTCGGGATGATTATCCGTTCGGTTGCAGCAGGTTTTGTCGATGGTATCATCCTGCCGAAAAAAGGCTCGGCAAAGATATCGCCTCTCGTGATAAAGGCCAGTGCAGGCACACTTTTTAAGACGTCTATCTTGTACTGTGATGACTTGGAAAACTCTTTGCCGGCGTTTAAGAAAGACGGAGCAGACATCTATGCACTCTCTTCTCATGCCTCTGAATCACTCTTTGATCTTCAACTGGGTGAAAAGAACATCTTTGTCTTAGGAAATGAGAGCGAAGGTGTGAGTAAGGAGCTTGAAAAACTTTCGAATAAGAGACTCTCCATTCCGATGAAAAACGGGGTCGAATCTTTAAATGTGGCTGTTACGGCTGCGCTTTTGGCCTACTACTCGTAAATCGGGTGATGGTAAGAACTTTAAGAATACTCTGTATTTAATTTTAATTTTATTAAACAAACTATAATATGACTGTCAAGCTTATGAAATGTACGCTTTCATAATGAATTTACCATCAAAGGGATGTCATGCAAGAAGAGACTAAGACACATGCAATAAGGTTTACCGGAGAAGGGACAGAATACGCAAAGATATTTTTTATGAATATACTCTTGAGTATACTGACTCTGGGTATTTATTCGGCGTGGGCTAAGGTACGAAACAAGAAATACTTTTATGGGAATACCATCTTAGATGATAGCTCTTACCGATATCATGCCACGGGTAAACAGGTCTTGATCGGTCGATTGATCGCTATTGGTTTATTGATCGCCTTTCAGGTGGTGTCTGGCCTTCTCCCCGCCGCCGGTTTGGTACTATTGCTGGTTCTGTTTATTGCTCTTCCCGTTATCATTATCCGTTCTATGCGTTTTAACCTGAGAATGAGCTCATATAGGCAGATCCGTTTTAATTTTATCGGACAATACTTCTCGATACTTGGCTATTATTTTGTATTGCCTGTGCTCTCTGCTTTTACGCTATATCTTGGCTTGCCCTACGCTATTTATAAACAGACCAAGTACACTCTCGATCAAACGAAGTATGGGGATTCACATTTTGAATTTCAAGGCAGGGCCTCGGAGTTTTTCATGGCCTATTTAATAGGGTTCTTATTGACGCTTGGTGCGATGATCCTTATAGGTATTACGATGTCTCTCTTTATGCCGGGTCTGGCAGAATTGACAGCGGGTGCAAACCTTGAAATGTCTGCCGTCTCAGGTCTTATTCTTCCTTTGTACGCGGGTCTTTTTGTATCTTCGGTTTTGTTTATGGCCTATATTAAAAGTCGTATAATGAATCATGTTTTTAATAATCTTCATTTGGACAATGTACGTTTCTCGTCAAAGGTGGAGTTTTCTAAGCTACTGGGCATCATGATCACAAACCTGCTGTTTATTGTTTTGACTGTTGGTATCTTTATTCCTTGGGCAAAGGTGAGAAGTGCAAAATATATTTTGTCCTGTATTAGAGTGCATTCGGATGACTTGGGTGCTTTTGTCCAGGCTGAAAAAGAGAAGGTCTCGGCATTCGGTGAAGAGTTTGGCGAGGCTATGGATATTGATATCTCAATCGTTTAAGGCCAAACTCTATGACAATAATAACTCCAAGGCGCAAGAGGTGCTTTGCGAGTTTACGGATGAGCAGCTTTTTGTGCAGCTTCAGGGTGAAAGATTAGACTGCTCTTTAGAAGATATCTCCTGCTCAAGCCGTCTTGGCAAAACACCAAGACAGATATACCTGCCTAATGATCTTGTCTGTGAAACGCTTGAGAATGATCTAGTAGATGTCATGATACAAAAAACAAAAGAGAAGAAGTATGCAGGAGTGATTCATAATTTGGAGAGCAGGTCCATTTACTTTATTCCTGCCATTATCCTTGTCGCTCTTGTCTCATATGCCAGTATTAAATATGCCTTGCCTGCCGGGGCAAAAGCAACGGCTCGAATGGTACCTCTTTCTGTAGCGCAGAATATCGGAAACGGGAGTATGGAGCTTTTAGATAAAGCCTATTTTGCCCCTAGCGAATTGCCTCAAGAGCGAAAAAAAGAGCTCATACAAAAATTTCAAAGATTCAGTGCGGGTGTCCAAAACATTCCTGAACTCCATTTCGAGTTCAGAAAGTCCTATCTTATAGGGGCGAATGCTTTCGCTCTGCCTGATGGAAGCATTGTTTTTACGGACGAATTGGTGAGATTGTCTCAGAGTGATGAAGAGTTGCTGTCGATTTTAGGGCATGAAATAGGACATATCGAGAAACGACATGCTCTGCAAAGGCTCTTTCAGGATACGGCTGTTTTTGTAGTGGTTTCTTTATTAACGCAAGACGTCTCTTCTTCGGCCTCCATGCTATCGGCTTTGCCGACGATACTTGTTGAGAGTGCTTATTCCAGAGAATTTGAGACAGAGGCGGATGTTTTTGCCAAGGAGATGATGAAAGAAAAAGGCATCCCTCTTCATAGTTTTGTGGATATCATGTCGAGAATAACGAAGAGAGATAGCAACAGCAGCACTTCGCTCCCGGAGTACATAAGCTCTCATCCTTCAACAGAAGAGAGACTGAAGCTCTTTAGAGGTAACTAATCTCTTTATGGAGGAGTAGATTATCTTAATGACAAGAAGTATGTCTGCTTCTGTCGGCCGAGTATTTGACAAGAACATCTTTCAGGTCTTTGCTCCTTAAAGTATGACCATGAGGGTTTTGCTTCTTGATCGTTTAAAGGCAGTTGTGCAAGCGCATACTCCTCTTTGGATAGAAGTTGTTTCCATAGCTTTAAGTGCTTGTTGCCGGCAACCGCCTTAAGGCTTAGATGGTACTGTCTGCACTCTTGGGCATAAATCTCTTTTCCCATCGTTATATAAGCCCTCAGATTCGTGATAAACGAAAAGAGTAAAAGATAAATTTTTATATTGATTCTCCCTATGATGTCATGAGTTTGTAAGGGCGTCCGATCTCTTGAAGCAGGCCATCTACACTCATGGAACGTCCCTTACGTATAAACTCGCGCCCTTCGAAAAAGACGATAATGGTCGGTGCAGAAAAGACCTGAAACTCTGCTGCTATCTCGGGGGTCAATGCAATATCCGCATGATACCTTCCAATGTCGGGAAACTCTTTTTCCAAGGCTTGCATAAGCTTCGGCCGAAGGACGTGACAGACATTGCACGAGGGGGAACTGAAGTAAATAACGAGTGCCATTTCTTCATGAAGTTTAGAGTTTAATTCATCCAAACTATTAAGTGTTATATCCATTTAAAATCCAAAATTTTTAGTAGTATTATACAGTATGAGACTAATATTTTTGCTTGTAGTGATATTTAGCACTGTTTATGCCCAGGATACCTTGTATGCACTCAAGGGGGGTATCCTTGCCCACAGCACCGGGCCTGTTTCTTCAGGCAAGGAAGATGGTGTTGACCTGAACGGGGAGGTGCTGTTTAACAAGAGGGTTCTCAAGGGCTATCCGGCTGTGGGAGCCGATGTCAATCTGAATGGGAATACATCTTTTCTGTATGGCGGACTTGCCTGGGAGGGAAGACTTTTTAAACATCTTTTACTGGGAGGATTTCTCGGCCTCGCCATTCATAATGGTGATTTAGACAGTGAAAATGATGATATGCGGCAGTTGGGGACGCGTGTACTGATTAGAGAAGCGGTAGATATAGGATTTTACCTTCGCGATGACCTTGTTGCCTCGATCATGTATGACCATTACTCTAACACTGGACTCGGTGAAAGTAGAAATGAGGGTAATGACAATATTGGGATCAGGCTGGCTTATTACTTTTAAAATCTTTACAAAATAAGAGTTTCATAAGCTTAGTAGAGTTACACTTAAGTATGTCCAAACAAGAGGATCGTTTCGCTAAGGCGAAAGTTTCTTTCGTTAAATAAGGAGTATATTATGAATGTCAACATTACAGGACGACGGGTCACTCTAAGTGATCATAACCGCCAACATATCGAAGCAGCTTTAGAGAGTTTTACAAAATACCAACTTGATATCACAACAGTAAACGTTGTGGTCTCTGAGATTAAAAACGGTGTTAATGTCGAATTTGACATGCACGTTGCACATGCAAACCCAGTGGTGATCAACCAAGGGGATAAAGATTTAGATACAGCTATTGATCTGGCGATTGAAAGAGCATCAAAAGCACTTCGTCGTCTTCATGATAGAGTAGTCTCCCATGGAAACGAATCCCTTAAAGACCTTGAACTCGCTGAGGTCTGATTTCTTAATCCGCTCTCTCGAGCGGGTTTTCTTCTTTTAAAATCTCTTTCCATTCTGTCGACTTTGTCTTCAAGACCTTGTTTTTGTAAGAACTTTTCTTAGGCTTTTTAATTGCCGTATTATTGTGATGTCGGGCTTTTGACTCT
>CAXGZT010000135.1:0-6832 GCA_964014335.1 uncultured Campylobacterales bacterium
GGTTATCGTGGGCTCTGAGATTTGTATAAGAGACAGTACAAGCCCCTGGCAATACACCGGGCTGGACTCCCTTTCACACGTTAAGCTAGGTGCCATTACCGACTACACTTATAACGAAGAGATAGATGAATATATTCAACAACACAAAAACAACCCTACAAAAGTGCAGCTTGTCTCAGGTAATCATGCACTCGATTATAATATGCAAAAACTCACACGAGGAACGATTTCAACCCTAATAGATGATACCGCTGTTATAAAGTACTATTTCAAAAGCAAGCAACTGACCAATCCATTCAAGTTTGTCAATATCGATGCAGAGTCTAAAAGTTATATCGCCTTTTCGCCAAAGCATAATAAATCAGAAGAATACGCCACTATCTTATCCGCCGGAATTGATCAATTAAGAAAAAGCGGCGAGTTAAACACCATCATGCAAAAATATGGGCTCTCCGACTGGAAAGAAGAGTAGACCTGTCTACTCCTTTTTTCCTCCTGCCAATCCAAAAACAAAACTATAATCACTGGCAAATTTTTTCCCATGCTTTGGTGGAGAAAGCGTTGCAGCGGAGTGACAGGAGATACATGTTGTCCCTTGAATATAGGTCTCTAATACAGTATTGGCTACCGGATAGGTATTGCTGTTAGGGCGAAAGCCCGTTTTGGAGAGACTATTTAAAGGCAACTCTTTAGCTTTATTCTCATTCACTGCCGCGTCATTCCACAGTACGTTTACCAAATTGTAATACTGGTACACCGATGATGGGCTAGCCTCCTTGATTAACTGATGCGCTGCTGCGTTTGTCTGTTGAACAGGGTTTTCATGTGTGGCGGGGATAGGGAACTCTCTGGTAACTTGAATAGGATAAGGTTGACACTTTCCACCGGCTTTGCCATCTACAAAATTAAGTGCGTAAGCAGGAGGTGTATTTGCCGTACATGATGTTTTTTGATTCACGACTCCGTTGATGCACTCCGGTGCGATATCTCTCTCCTCGCATGCAGAACTGTAAAAATTATAATCCCCATCTGCTCTGCCCTCTGTGACATCTTTTTGATCTGGCGCATTGTCCATATGCTCAAAGGTCGCCCAGACCCAACTCGCCTGAGAGGTCGTCTTATGAATAATATGCAGTCCCACAAGAGCAAAGGCCTGGATCTTACAGACACCGTCATAAGAGCAGACCTTAGCCTTTGTCATCTTATAACGATTCCATTTGGCATCATTTTCATTCTCAACACTCAACCATGCTGCCTTAAGTTCAATAGCACCCACCTGACCACCCAGATCACCCAAAGGAAGATCAATATGGGTACCGGACTCTGCAGCCTTATACTGCTCCATGGAGTTATAAAACCTGTTCTTGTAGATGTAATCATACTCATCCTTATTCACCAGGATCTCATACCAGACAAGATTACCCTCCTTGTCCGCCAGCCATGCCTTATCTGACTTGGCGGGAAAGGCCTGTTCCAGATCTTTGCTTGGATCAAAGTCAACTGTAATTTTGGAGGTGGCATGCATGGTACGGATATCGCTGCCTTTATCATACTGTGCAAAACTTCTTTCATCCCACTTGGGCGGTCTGCTCCCATCCGGTTTTAAGAACTCTTGCGTACTCATGTAGGTCTCAAACATCACGGGCGTATAACTGCCAGGCAGTCCGAAAGCCTCATCAGGCCTGGATGGCCAGTTGAGCGAGATAAACTCCTGCCAGGCAAAACAGTTAAACGAAGATTGATCACTCAAGATCGTATCTTTGGGCATAGCAGCTGTCATGCTTGGTGGGTTAAGACAGGGCCAAACAATTGCCTTCTCTTTTGGTTTTTCTTTTGGTTTGGACTCACATCCGGTACAAAGAGCACCCATACAAAGAAGCACGCCTAAAGACAGTATTAGACTTCTCTTACTCATCTTAATCCTCCTTCGCTCTGACTGTTAAACTTGCGGGTGATGGTATCTTTGTCTTGTGACCCTTGGTAATGATCTGAACGCCGTATTGACCCGCTTTGACGTTTTCACCTACCTCTATATCTATCAGATATAAAACAGGCTTAAGACTCGTCTGTGCATCTATGATAAAGCCCCGCGTATAAGGGACTTTTCCGGTGATTGTGACCTTTATGCCCGGTTCGATAGTTCCATCGGGTTTGGTATAAACGATTTTGGTATCCTCTCCTCTGTCTACATTTGAAAACCCCATCTTTGTTAAAACCGTTCCCGGGTATACTGCAGGGGGAATCAGAGGGATGGTTGCCGCCTTAATATCATGTTGATTCCAAACCGCCATCAAAACATCATATTTGGCTAGGGCCTGAGGCCAAGGGGTGATAAAGTTGTTATTAACGACGGCGGGCTGAGGGCTGGGTTCCGGCCTTGGCATCTTCGTATATGCCTTTCCGGCTAAGGCTTGATTAAAGGTCTCTGCGATCTGAGAACCCCACCAGATCTGTTGATTATTGATCAAGATATCACTCACGGTATAGTTCAAATCTTTCGGGACTTCAAAGGTAGCGTGTAAGATCTGATCATATTTTTGACCCGCCTCTTTAGCTGTTTTTCCGCGCACTACCTTAAAGAACCTTGAGGCATCCGTACCGTCTGGGGTTTTATAATTACTAAAATCAGGGGTTTGCATATAAAGAGCGACGGGATTATTGAGTGTTAACGGCACGCCTATGTTTTTTACGATCTGATTGACTTGAAAGCCGATATTGGGATCACTGTTACGAAATGAGAGCCCGTATTGGGAATAACAGTTGTTCTCCTGAGGGTTATAATCGGCACTTGGAATACGACGGATGATGGTTGCCGCAGCAGCGATAAACACCTCTGCGCTTACCGTATTGGGAGGGCTTGTAAGGTGTACCGCCCCGCCTCCGTTATCCGTTGCCGTATTTCCGTAATTCCACCTGTTTAAGGGGTTATAGACATATTTATCCTCATAATCTTTGACATAATTCCCATCTTTATCTTTAAGGTAAAGATCTTCCAGTTTTACATTTTTATTGACGAGTTCGCGATAAAGGGAGAGCACCCTGGTAGGATCAACCCGCCAAAGGGTCACCCAATACTCCGGATTCTCTGCCGTAAAACTCACCTTTGTGATCTGCCCCTCAGCATTGCGCGTAACGACCCACTCATTATACTCATCCTTCCATCCGCGAGGTCCCGAAGGCGCATAAAAGTTTTCATACTTCCCCTTGCTCCACTCTTTGGGGTCCTGTTTCCAGTTGACGACGGGACAGATATCAGTAGGAATAGCTATCGGGGCGAAGTTAGACAGATCTGTACTCGCAAAACCCGGATGAGCATGCAAAAGACGTTTCAACTCTTTTTCCAGGTTTTTGTTTCCGTTTTGTTGGTCTATGTATGAGATCCACTTCTTCAGTGCCTTTTGGTCAGGATTCAGCCTACCTTCATCGACCAAGGCATAAAGCAGTTCATCGGGTACCCGATAAGGGTTTCCCTGACTTTCACTGAAGTACCAGCTTATCCGATTAGGAAAGGCCGTCCATGTGATAGGCTGGATAATAGAGGCTTCATCAGCATCTACCTCGAGTGGATCAATATAATTACTTCTTGGATAGTCATGCTCATTTATCCAAGGGTTACCCGCTATGCTTATGCGTGTAAAGGCATTCATATTCCAGTTCCACTGCTTTAGCATCTCTTTCTCAAGTCTTTTATTGTCGGCAAAATCGTTAATGTTTGCAGGGAGTTGATAAAACTCCGAGCCAAAGAGTGAAAGACTTAAAAGAGAAGAGACACAGAGTGTTCGAAGGTGAGTGAGTAGAGAGCGCTCAGCCTTGTATATCGTACTCATACTATTAATACCTTTTACGTACAGTAGCGATCCTGGAATTGATCGGAATGTTTTTTGTATTCAGACTTGGTTTCTGTCCATGAAAATCAAAATCCAATTCTACCCCCGGGCGGAAAAACAGACAATGGGTCGATCCGCCAAAATGGAACATACCCGTCTGCTCACCTTTTTTGATACGTTGTCCTTCATACACGGTAATATCACAGGTAGACACCTCCGCCATACCTACCGCCATAAAACAGATAAGTCCGATATCCGGATTGTCTGCTTCTATAAAGATCATCGCCCGTGTCGCAACCTCGGTGAGATATCCCTGCGAATCATTTGGCGCGGAATCATCCGGCTTTCCATCGGGGTCTGCAAACCCTTCGATCAGTGCTTCCGAATAATAGCTTCCATCTTCTACATAGGTCTTAACCACCTTTCCGCTAACGGGAGCATGCCATCGGTGATAACTCAAAGCACTTAAGAAGGCTTGATAGACTGTTCCGCCCACAAACTGATCAACCAGAGGGTCATTGGCTAGCATATGCTCTAAAGAGTATTGCTGGGACTTTATCCAGAAACGATCTCTGCGCTTGACATCTTTAACACACTTATAGGGAGCGGATTCACAGGCATTTACAATAACACTGTCATCTTCCGGTGAAGCTATCGGACGCTGTCCCTCTCTAAACTCGCGCGTAAAAAAATCGTCCCAAGAGGTGAATCCATGATGAATCTTATCCGGTTCGCATTTAAACTCTTTCTCAAAGTCCGGCATCGCCTCCTGCGCGTATTTGCCGAACCACCCTTTTGGCTCCTTGTTTAAAACATAAGCAGAGTCTTTGGAGGTCAGAAACTTCCCCCATTCATTCAGAATTTTTTTGAACTGCGCATTGACCTTGTTGTTTAAAAAGGCGGCAAACCCCGATGCCGTTCCCATAGGCCAATCTAAAATTGCATTGATCGGAAAACCGATTAAACCTGCGGGTTTACCCTCGATCTCTATAAACTCGGGGGCTCTTGTCATAATAGTATTGATAAGCCTGAGCATATGATCATAATCTCTCACCTGAGGTTTTAGATTAGGTGTTTTGTTATAGGGTGGTTTATGCGGAACCTCTGCAAACATCTGATGAAAAAACATATAGACTTCAGCATCATCTTCGATGAGATCTTTTAGGTCTTGCACTACAGGATGAAGCGCTCTGTCCGAGGCATCTGTCTGATCAATCAGTTTCGACATCCATTCATCTAAAAATTCCTGATCGGACGGCAGCCACTCGCCTACACGGTAGGGAGCACACTTCCCCTCTATGCCTTCGACTGCAGTCGGACAAGCTACTGTACGGTTTTGTAAAGTCTCTCTCACTATTATCCTTTTTTATGATGAGCCATAACGTGTTATGACTATGGATGGAACACCAAATTGGTGAAAGTATTTTTTATCGTTTTCAAGTGTTGAAGAACTCTATCAATTTAAAATTAAAAAAGGATAAAATGTCAATTCAAAATGGAGTATAATCTCAACCGGATGGTTGAAGACCTAAGCGATACCGCCAACACTGTTACCTTGGTAGACAATATAGTTAACGGTTTGGATACACTGTTTTTACAAGTTTCAAATTTGGGTGTACGTTTCTAAGACAAGGAAGATATATGAAAGCAATAAAAGAAAGCTCTGGGATTGTAGAAACGCTCTACGATCTTGCAAAGTTGGCAGATTATTCGCTGATGGACACGCTTAACGCTGATCCTGAGGCAATAGAAAACGGTGCAGACCACTCGCCGCGGCAAGTCTTCTCCGGGCACTATGTTCCCGTGAACCCTACGCCGATCAAAGACCCGCTCTACATTGCCCACAGTAGGGACTTTTTCAGCGAACTGGGCTTCGCCGACAGCTTGGCAACTTCAGAGGACTTTATGCGAATGTTCTCAGGTGATAGTTCACAACTGCCGGAGCCGCTGCGTCATCTCGGTTGGGCGACGGGCTATGCACTTTCCATCTACGGGAGAGAATACTACGAACAGTGTCCCTTCCAAACGGGCAACGGATACGGTGACGGTCGTGCCGTTTCCGTCTTTGAGGGCGTGATTAAGGGTAAACGCTGGGAGATGCAGCTTAAGGGTGGTGGCAAAACACCCTACTGCCGCGGAGCCGACGGTCGTGCGGTCTTGCGTTCAAGTGTTCGCGAGTTTTTGGCACAGGAGCATATGCATGCCCTGGGCGTGCCGACATCGCGTTCTTTGACTCTGTACACCTCAAAGACGGAAAAAGTGCAACGGCCATGGTTTAGAAATGGCTCCTACTCAAGAGATCCAGAAGTCATGATAGAAGAGGACGTCGCTATCACGACAAGAGTTGCACCCTCATTTCTTAGGGTGGGTCAGCTGGAACTTTTCGGCCGTCGTGCCCGCAAAAACGAGCATCCAAAAGCGATGGAGGAGCTTGTGAAGATTGTCTTGCATATCATTGAACGTGAGTACAGCGAGCAAATCGATCAGAGTCTGCCTATCGAAGAGAAAGTTCTATTGCTTGCGAAAGCCTTTCGCTCCCGCCTCACCTCACTGGTAGCCAACTGGATCCGCGTGGGCTACTGCCAAGGTAACTTCAACAGCGACAATACCGCCCTGGGAGGCTTCACCCTCGATTACGGTCCATTCGGCTTTATCGATATGTTTGACCCGAGGTATCAGCCCTGGACCGGCGGCGGGGTTCATTTCTCGTTTCTCAATCAACCGCAGGCGGCGGAACGCAACTTTCAGATGTTCTGCATGGCTCTGCTTCCCCTTCTCCACTCCCATGAGAATGAGCTGCAAGAGCTGGAAGCAATCAAAAACGGTTTTGCCAAAACAATGCAGATAAAAATACAAGGTATGTGGGCATCTAAACTGGGCCTATCCGGCTTTGATACGGAACTCTTCAAAGAACTCGTCATGCTCATGATAGAGACTCGCGTCGATTATACGATATTCTTTAGGGAGCTCTCACAACTGCCTGAAGAGATCTCTCCGCTCACAAA
>CAXGZT010000136.1:0-6734 GCA_964014335.1 uncultured Campylobacterales bacterium
CGGCATACGAGATCAATGTGGGTCTCGTGGGCTCGGAGATGAGTATAAGAGACAGAGATTATCTCATAAACCTCTATATCGATATCCTTGCTCTCTTGACCCATGAAAAAATCACGGACATACCCACCGACGATCAGGGGACGTGCTTCAAGCTCAATAAGTTTCTCAGAGAGTCTTAAGACGGGGGAAGGAAGTTTCATAAGAGACGTTTGAGTGCCTCTTCGAAGATCTTTTCGCTTTCATCAAAGCTGTCATCAGAGTTGAAGATATCACTCATACAGCCGTAAAGCTCTTCGTTTTTGATGATGAGGTTAAAGGCTTCTTGCCTGTCTTCTATCCACGCTTCATTGCTCTCTTGATAAGAACCGAGCTTCATTTTGACGTACTCCATGACATTATCGGCATCCTCTGCATCTTCCATCAGCGTATGCAGATAGTTGGAGGCGCTCTTCAACTCCTCTTCGTAGACTTTTTTGTCCATGTAGATAGCAACGGACAAAAGAAGGGATATGGCTTCTATCTTGCGGCCGTAATTGCGTGTCTTCCAATGGATATAACATCTACCCAGAAATGAAGTGGAATCGATCTTGGTCTCGTTAGGCAAAGAGCAACCTTGTTTTTAGACAGTATAGCATAGATACTATTTTGAAAACTTTTCGAATCCGGCATGGAGCTTTAATCGACTGTGACGCCTATTTGAAAATTTTAAGACCTATTGACTCCTGTAGAGCTTTTCAAAGGCTTCTGCGTCGATAGGTTGACTGCATACATAGCCCTGGTAAAAGTCACAGTTGAGGGATTTAAGAAAGGCTATCTGCTCTTTACTCTCTACACCTTCGGCAAGAACGGAAAGCTGAAGGGTCTGTGCCATTTTTACAATGGTCTTGACGAAGATGGCCCCCTCACTGCTATCATAATTGTCCAAGAAGGCCTTATCGATCTTCAGACAGTCCAGAGGAAAGTCCTTGAGATAGGAGAGGGATGAGTAACCCGTACCAAAGTCGTCGAGGGCGATATCCACTCCAAGCTTTTTGATCGAGATGAAGGCCTCGTTAACGGCCTGACTATTATGTAAAAATATGGACTCGGTAATCTCGAGTGCGATCTGTGAGGCGTCAACCTGGTACTTCTGCAGCAGCTTTTCCAAGGTCTCAAGAAAGTTATCTTGCTGAATCTGTTTGGCAGCAACATTGATAGAGAGTTTGATATTGATACCCCTGTTTTCCCACTCCTTCTTCTGTGCTATGGCAGTCTCTAGGATCCACTTGCCGAGTTCTATGATAAAGCCGTTTTGCTCGGCTACGGGAATAAAGGTGTTCGGAGCTCTCATCCCTTCTTCAGGGTCTATCCATCGGATAAGGGCTTCTGCACCCGTGATCTTGCCTGTCTGCACGTCGTTTTGAGGCTGATAAAAGAGGGTGTATTCTCTCTTTTCAAGAGCCTCTTTCATGGTATTGGTCAGTGTAATATAGTCTTGGGTCTTTTGGTTTAGCTCCTGCGTGAAAAAACTGTATTGCCTTCGTCCGCTTTCTTTCGCCTCGTACATAGCGATATCTGCGTTCTTCATCAGGCTGAGGAGGTCCTTACCGTCTTTGGGATAGATAGCGATACCGATGCTGCTGGTGATATTTATGGGCAGTGTCTGGATCTGCCAAGGTCTCATCACGCGCTCTTGAATACGATCGATGATCTCGATAAGCTCTATATTGTCCTGGTAACTTGTCAGGACAATAACAAACTCATCTCCGCCTATGCGGGCGACGACGTCATTGACACGGAGGATATCATGAATAACGCGGGCGACATTTCTAAGCAGTTCATCTCCCACATCATGACCTAAAGAATCGTTAATGGACTTGAAGTGGTCAAGGTCTAAAAAAAGCAGGGCAAACTCTTCACTGTTTCGTTTGCTTTGTGCGATGATCTGTTCGACCCTCTCTTGAAGATGGTTTCTGTTGGACAGTCCGCTCAAGGTGTCCGTCCGGGAGAGATTGTAGAGGTCCAGTCTCTCTTTTTCGAGCCGGCTGAAGGTCTGCACCATAGAGGCACGGATGTACTCTATCTCCTTCAACACGCATTGTTGAGGTATACTGGACTGATAATAGGCGTATCGGCGCAGCATTTCCAGAGGACGGGAAACAACCTTATGGATTATATAGGCAAAGAGCAAAAGGGCGGTTAGGGGGATAAATACAAAGAGCATAAATAGCTGTTCCCTCATCCGGGTAAAACTATGCCGGACGGACTCATGGTCGATAAAAAGGAGCAGAGTGTAATGCTTAAGTTCCTGTCTTTCGTAATAGTAAATATTCTCTTCCAGAGCCTTGTTTTTCGTTAAACGGGTATATATATCTTCATTGGAGTCGATAAAGAGTTCGGCAGAACCCAATGCCCGTGAAAAGAGCGGGTCCGTCGTCAGCAGGAGTTTTTTGTCGTCAAAAACCGCTATGGCGCGTATGTAGTCATTATTGGCTGACTTTCGGTCAAGCAGGGCGCGCGAGGTGTAAATCGACTCTTTTTTAATATGCCTGGAAAGGATATAGGAGAGTTCCGAAATATCATTCTTAATACTGCTCATGATAACGCTTGCTATCTGTTCGCGCTGTTCAAAATAGTATTTTGCAAAAAGAGCATATATGATTCCGGTAAAGAGCAGAAACATGCCTATACTGAACTGCCTTATGCTAAATCTCATAAGAGATCTTTCGTCGGAAAAGAGACCTTGTGCATGCGTTCGGCCAACTCGTCCGTAGGCCCCGTATTGATCCAGACTATGTCGGTCAGGCTCTCTCTGAACTCCTCGTATCTCAATCCGTTAAGGTAGGGTTCTATTGTCGTATAAAACTCCTTGGGGTCTTTATTCAAAGAGACAACAGCCTTATCAATCAATATTTTAAGCTTTTCAAACTGTCTCTTGTGGAGCAGAAGTTTCTCTTTTGTCGTATAGAGCGCATCGATAACCAAGAGGTCCAAGCCGTCCTTTGTCGAGAGTATCTCCTTGAAACCGTTTTCCATCAGCCTGATGTTATAGGGAATATAGGTGATAGCCATAAGAAGTTTGTCAGGCTCACTGTTTCTCAGTCTGGAGATCTCCAGCTGGTCTCTATCGATATAGTTGATTCTATTTTCATCTATATCATAGAGCATAATAAAGTCGTTCAAAAGGGTAAGGTTGATCGAATCCATCTCCAAATAGACATCGATCTTTTCACTGCTGTTTTGGAGTGTTTGGATGGAGGTATTGCTCATAATGACGTCTCCGCCGTTTGAACGGTCAAAGAGTATGACCGGGATCAGATCGGGTATGCTCTTTTTGAGCACGCCGTATTCATACTGCGTGCTGCAGTAGGCATCGGAGTTGCCCGCCTTATAGAGATACATGTTCTCGCTCAGGGAGACGACATTGAGAAGTTTTACGTTGATTTTTTCAAGCCATCCTTTCTCCTTGGCATAAAATAGCGGCGTGTATCCAATCCAGGTCGTCGCGGATACCTTGAGAGATGGCTGGGAAGGAGAAGAGCAGGAGCTTATCGTGAGAAGAAGAGAGAAAAGCAAGAGCAGGGTCTTTTTCACAATATCTCCTTTAGGTTTTGTATATATATTAATGAATAAAAACTTAAATAAATATTTTTTTGGAAGCTAGCCTCTGTTTTCCAGCAGGAGTTTCTGTCCCGGCAGGGCAAAATCGACCTTGTGTTTTTGGAGTATCTCCCAGATCGCATAGAGAAGATCCTCTTTGACCTTATACCAGGCTTCTCTCTCCGTGGTACGGGAGAAGGTCTGGACCAAGATGGTAAGATGGGAGGGATCAAACCTGTCAAGATAGACAAAGCGGTCTTTTTTCAGCCCAAGAAGGTGTTTTGTCGAGACAAAGCCCTCGGTACTGGAGTCGTTTTCATGACGGGTGATATCATCATTTTGTACCAGATCGGGGTGCTGCGATATCATATAACGGATCTCTTCGATCACGTCTTTGAGTTTTTGAGACGGGGTGGTGTAGGCCACAGAGATGTTTGTCTTGATCTCGCGTCCCAAACGGCGTTTACTCCAATTGACGATGGGTTTTAAAGCCGCTTCGGCATTGGGCATGATGATAAGGGAGTTGTCAAAGGCACGTATCTGCGTCGAACGAAGACCGACTTTGACGATCTCTCCCTCCAGCGTCCCTATCGTGACAAAATCGCCTTGGGAAAAGGTGTCGTCAAGAAGCAGATTGAGTGAACCAAAAAGATTGGCGATACTGTCTTTGGCGGCCAGGGCAATCCCGATCCCGAAAATACCCAAAGAGGTCAGCACGGTCTGCAGACTTACGCCCATCTTGTTAAGAAAGTAGACAAAGGCGGAAATCGCCAGTATACTTTTGAGCATATCAATGGAGAGGGAGACCAGGGCCTTTTCATTTTTACTGCTCTCCTTTGTCTCAAAATACCCGATGACGATATAGGCGATAAACTCCATGGCCAGATAGGCGAGTACCAGTATATAAGAGAACATAATGAAAGACTCTCCGAAACCGCTCGGCTGAAGCGGATACATAAGGGTCAGTATAAAATAGTCCAGCGCGGTGACCAGGAGCAGAAGACGAATTGGCTGCAGCAGTTTCCTGTTCTCATAATGCTTGAAATTCAAAAAACCAAAACGTAAAATCAGTTTTGAGAAATAGAGGCTAAACGCTAGAAGCAGGGCGGTGATAAGGATGGAGACCAGTTTTCCGCTGTTGAGGTATACGAAACCGATGTGTCTGTTCAGCCAGCGGGCGGAAGGATAGGCGTTTACGCTGCGGATAATGTTGTCATAATGGATCAGTGTGAAAATGGTCTTTTGTGCGAGCAGCTTGGGGTGCTCTTGTGTAAACTCCAAGAGCCTGTCGTAGGTCTCTGATATCGTGATATAGGCTTTAAAATTTTCGCGTATTGCTTCTGCTATTATATTCTTGTCATTCAAAACACTTGTGTATATCTTGGTAAGGGCCTCTTTGTCTTCTTCTTTATGTTTGGCCTGCATCTTTTGTGCAAATCTGACGATTTCTTTCTCATTCGGATAAGTCTGTATCATATGCGAGAGCGAGATGATATAGGCATTGATAGACTCTATCTGTTTGAGGTAGGCGAGTGCGACACTGTCACGTTTCACGGCTAGGGTATTGCCTCTTTTTAGGTTTATGGCAATACGGCTTCTAAGAAAGCGAAGGCGCTTTTGAAACTCTTCTTGCATGACAAAACTCTCCGAATACGGGTCCTCTTTTACCTGAAGCAAAATATTTTGAAGATAGGCTCGGCTCTCTCCGAGCATCTTCTGCATGGCTTCGTCACTGTTGAGCGAATCCTGATCAAAGGCCTTGGCCTGAAGCGCCTGGACGTTTTGGATAGAGTCGAGGATAACCGTCTCCTTCAGAAGCTTACTTGCGTCATAGGCAAAAAGGGCGGAAAAGAGAGAGATAGAAAAGATAAGAATACGCATCTAGGCCTCCTGTAGAAGTGTATTATACACAAATAAGGAAACAGAACAGGCCTGCTGAAGCGGGCTGTCAAGGCATAGTTTAGCCGAACTTGCCCGTGATATACTCTTCCGTCAGCTTTTCGCTGGGAGTGACGAAGAGCTCTTCCGTCTTGCCCAGTTCAATGAGATTGCCAAGGTACATAAACCCCGTATAATCACTTACACGTGCAGCCTGCTGCATATTATGCGTCACGATAAGGATGGAGACCTTCTCTTTGAGTTCGATGATAAGTCTTTCAATGCCCTGAGTCGAGATGGGATCAAGGGCCGAGGTCGGCTCGTCAAACAGAAGTACCTCGGGCTCGACAGCAATGGCTCTGGCGATACAGAGGCGCTGTTGCTGACCCCCTGACAGACCGTTTGCATCGTCTTTCAGACGCGTATTGGTCTCTTTCCATATGGCTGCATCCTGAAGGGCCTTTTCGACACGGTCACTGAGTTCGGTCCGGTTTTTGATCCCTTTCAGACGCAGACCGTAGGCCACATTATCAAAGATACTCATTGGAAAGGCGGTCGGTTTTTGAAAGATCATCCCGATCTGCGTACGGAGTTTGATCATATCCTCTTTTTCTTGAAGGATATTACGCCCTTCAAACAGGATCTCGCCCTTATAGGCATTGCCGGGATAGAGATCGTGCATACGGTTGAAAGAACGCAGGAGGGTCGTCTTGCCGCAGCCCGAGGGTCCGATCAAGGCCGTGACCCTGTTTTTGGCGATAGGCATAGAGATATTTTTTAGATTAGGTTCGCTAGAACCCGCATAGGTAAATTCAAAATTCTTAACTTCAATTGCTTTTTCTTCGGGAACATCAATAAGGGTAGCCATGGTTATTTCTTCTTTCTTGTGATTAATAGTAAACGGCCCAGGATATTCAGACCGAGGATAAACATAGAGAGTATAAAGGCTGCTGCCCATCCCAGTTTTTGCCACTCTTCATAGGGACTGGTCGCATAATTGAACATCGTTACCGTCAATGAAGCTATAGGTTCAGATAGGTCCGTGTTTAAAAAGTTGTCATTGAAGGAGGTAAACAGAAGGGGAGCCGTCTCGCCGGAAACACGTGCTACTCCCAGCAAGACTCCTGTCAAGATACCTGTCTTGGCTCCGCGAAGTACCACCTGAAGGATGACCTTGTATTTTGGCGCACCCAGAGCAAAGGCCGCCTCTCTCAGCGTCGAAGGGACGAGTTGAAGCATATCGTCTGTCGTACGCAGGATGATGGGGACCATGATGA
>CAXGZT010000137.1:0-6725 GCA_964014335.1 uncultured Campylobacterales bacterium
GGCCAAAGATGTGATAGGCGAGGATGCACTCGAAAAAACCTCCAAAATGAAATGCTGCGATCTTATTCTTCTGGAAAACCTTCGTTTTGAAAAAGGCGAAACGAAAAACGATGAGACACTCTCCAAAGCTTTGGCGGGTATGGCAGACTGCTATATCAATGATGCTTTTGGCGTCAGCCACCGTGCACACGCTTCGGTTGAAGGCATTACCCACCATTTTGAGACAGAGCATAAAGCGGCCGGATTTCTGCTTCAAAAAGAGATCAAGTTTTTCAGCGCCCTGATCAAACGGCCTGTGCGTCCTTTTATCTCTGTCGTCGGCGGGTCAAAGGTTTCGGGCAAGCTTGAGGCCTTGAGCAACCTGCTGCCGAAAGTCGACAAGATGGTCATCGGCGGGGGCATGGCCTTTACCTTTTTGAAAGCACAGGGGTATGATGTGGGAAACTCCCTGGTGGAAGATGACCTTATTGACGATGCCCTGCATATCCTGGCTGAAGCGCGCAAACTCGGTGTCAAGCTCTATCTTCCCGTTGATGTTGTCGCGGCACAGAGCTTTTCTGCGGACTCTGTGACGAAGATAACGACGGCCCAGGAGATACCTCAGGGGTGGATGGGTCTGGATATCGGGCCGGCGACGGTCAAACTTTTCCACGAAGCAATGGCGGATGCACAGACGGTTCTTTGGAACGGCCCTATGGGCGTGTACGAGATGGACAGATTTTCACGCGGTTCGACGAAGATGGCTCAGGCTATCGCTGATACCTATTCGACAAGTATAGTTGGCGGAGGGGATACGGCTGACCTGGTGCAGCGTGTCGGTCTGGATGAAGAGATGACCTTCATTTCAACAGGTGGAGGCGCCTCGCTAGAACTGCTTGAGGGAAAACTCCTCCCCGGTGTCGCACCGCTGGTACTCAAGGATGAAGATTGATAGTCGCAGCAAACTTCAAGACAAACAAGACACGCGGACAGACCCATGACTACATGGACGAAATAAACAGCTTCATACGTTCGAAGAAGATCGAATCCGAAGTGATGGTCTTTCCCCCTTTAACGGCCCTGGATAATTTCGGGCAGGGCGCTGCTGTCGGTGTCCAAAATGCCTATCCTGCCGGAAACGGTGCTTTTACCGGCGAGATAGGGACCGAACAATTGGATGAATTTGGTGTTAAAACAATCCTTATCGGCCACTCCGAACGCCGTCATATCCTGGGTGAAAGCCAAGAGGAGATAGCAAAGAAGTTCGAGTATTTCAAGGCGTTGGATTACAGGATAGTATACTGCATAGGTGAAAAGCTTGAGACAAGGGAATCCGGGCAGGAGGCTTTGATCGCTTACATAGAAACACAGCTTGTCGGTATCGATATGGAGTATGAGCATCTCGTCGTCGCTTATGAACCGGTATGGGCCATCGGTACGGGACTGGTTCCGAGCAATGAGGATATCCGCCGTATTCATGCTGATCTGCGTACGAAGACCTCCCGGCCTATTTTATACGGCGGAAGCGTCAAGCTCAACAATATGGAAGAGATCGTGAGTATAAAGAATGTTGACGGCGTCTTGGTGGGCGGAGCATCTCTGTATGCAAAAAGTTTTTGTGAAATGATTAAAATAGCTGAAGGTCAAAACGCTTAAGTAATCACAAACTGCTTGACTAAAGAAACTGCGCAAGCTTGTTTTGCATCTATAAGTTTGGAAAAGATAAGATATAAAATAGAGCGCAGCGGCGTTCATTTTAAAAAACTGATAAAATTAAAGGAAAAAATGTAATGATAATGAAGGGCAAAAAAGGTTTGATTGTAGGCTTGGCAAACAACAAGTCGATTGCGTACGGGATTGCAAAAGCATGTGCGGCACAAGGTGCTGAGATGGGATTTACATATTTAAATGATGCACTAAAGAAACGTGTTGAGCCGATTGCAACCGAGTTTGGTTCGGACAAGGTCTATAAACTGGACGTCGGTGACGAGACAGATATGGGTGCTATCGCAGGTCTGATCGAAAAAGATTTCGGCAAGATCGACTTTTTGGTACATTCTGTCGCCTTTGCTCCAAAAGAAGCGCTTTCTGAGCCTTTTATGAAAACGACCAAGTCGGCTTTTCAAATCGCTATGGACGTCTCTGTCTACTCTCTTATCGATCTTACAAACCGTCTGACTCCGGTTCTGAGCGAAGATGCATCGATCCTTACACTCTCCTACCTCGGCGGCCCGAAATATGTCGCCAACTATAACGTCATGGGTGTGGCCAAGGCGGCTTTGGAAGCGACAGTACGCTATATGGCAGTCGATATGGGCCATACCGGTCGCCGTGTCAATGCAATCTCGGCAGGTCCGATCAAGACACTTGCCGCAGCGGGTATAGGAGACTTTAAACAGATTCTTAACTGGAATGAGCTTAATGCTCCGCTTAAAAAGAATGTGACGATCGATCAGGTAGGAAACTCTTCGATGTATTTGCTTTCAGATCTTGCTTCGGGTGTGACAGGGGAAGTGCATTATGTGGATTCGGGCTATAACGTGATGGGTATGGCTGCGGTTGAAAAAGACGAAGAGGGCAAGACCGTCCTCTCCTGGGATATGAAGAAATAGGCTAAAGCCTATTTTCGTATTTCCAGATTAGCTGAAGAGATATCAGCAGGCTGAGCGTGTAACTCATTTTCTAAAGAAGTATCTACTTCGTAGACCGCTTCAGCTTACTTTCCGATAACAGGAAGAGCTTCCATCTTCTCATAATGGGCAGGTTCTTTTGACCTGTTCTCATCCTCTTTCTTTTTTATCCCCAGATATTTTTGGCTTTTATCATAATAGTGCTGAAGGGTGAAGTGTTCATCTGCCGCCTTGTCTTTTTTTGCCTGATCCTTGTCTCCTTCAAAAGCCGGGTCCCACTCCTCCTCGATCCATTTGTCAAGCTTCTGCTGCAGGCTTCCCTTACCCTTGTTGCGAACATCGGCCTTGGAAGTAGAGGACCACGCGATGTCGGCCGCGGGGTTTTTCTTTGGCTCTTCTCTTTTTTTCTTGATAAGTTCACCTCTAGGCCCCTTAACGGCCTTGTCGGCCTTGTCGGCCTCTGCTGTTTGCGGGGTCTCATTAAACCAAGTGTCCGCATAATCCTGCAGGGTGATATTTTTGCCCGAACATCCGAGAAAAACTGCTCCTGTTAACAGCAATGAAAATAGTCTGTAAATTGATCTCATAACCTTCCTTATATATTAGCGTATAAAAGTATAGCCAAAAGCTCTAAATCTGAAGTTAGGTTTAACCAGGTTTACTAAAGAGTTTATGATAAATATGTGATATATCAATGATAATTGTGTGATAGATAGGGGAAAAAGCCCATAAAACAGGAGTATATAGAAATAGGCAAAATATTATAATTGTCATAAGGTTATAGAAAAATTTAAGAAAAGTGTGCTAGAATTGTTGTTGATAAAACTTAATAAATTAATAGGAATTATTAAGTTTACAATAAGGAGAATGAATGAAATTAGCAAAAATGAGTTTAGTTGCTGCCCTTGCATTGGGCGCAAACGCATACGCGATCGACAATGTAAAAGTTAATGGTGATGCAAGACTGTATTACCAAACTGAAGATCGTTCAACTGACGGCGTGGCAAATCAACCAGACATGTTTGATCAGGCTGCAAGTGCCGGGGATGTTGCACTACACTTAGGTCTTACAGCTGATCTTACAGAGGGTGTGTCTGCAGGCGTAAGTATGACGGCAGTATCTACTCTTGGTATTGAGAATAACCTTGTTGGTAATACATGGTCAGCAGCTCACAGAGGAACTGCAAATAACAGTGCCGGTAAAACAG
Source organism: uncultured Campylobacterales bacterium (assembly GCA_964014335.1). Lineage (GTDB taxonomy): Bacteria > Campylobacterota > Campylobacteria > Campylobacterales > Sulfurimonadaceae. The sequence goes on from CAXGZT010000137.1 coordinate 3,818, forward strand.
TTTTACCTATTAATAATGGTGCTGTTCAAGTTGATGACGAAACGTGGTTTGATGAAGTATGGATCGCCGGTACTGTTGGCAAGACTACTGCAAAAGCGGGTCGTCAGGCACTCGATACCCCACTTGTATTTACAGAGACATGGGGTATTGATACAAACACATTTGAAGCAGCAGTACTTATGAACCAGGACCTTCCGGAGACGACTCTAGTCGCTACGTATATCGGTAAGTCGAACGGTAGTGCTACTGCAGTTGAGGCTCAGCAGGGGCATGGTGTTGCTGGATATGTCGTTAATGGTGCGGATTTTAACTCGTTCTATAACGGTGCTTACGCATTTGGTGCGGTTAACAACTCTTTTGAACCGTTGACTGCTCAGGCATGGTACTATGACCTGCAAACGGTTGCGACTGCATACTGGTTACAGGCTGACCTGGATATCGAAGGTATTCTTGCGGGTGTTCAATACGTAAACATTGATGCTGATGTAGCAGACGATGACGAGGCTTATGGCTTAATGCTTGGTTATGCGATGAAAGACGTTGCGACTGTCAAAGTTGCCTACTCATCTGTTGATGAAAAAGGGGCACTTGGTGGTGTTTCAAATACGGCTACTGGTGGTGTTACAGGTGCACAGTCTAAACTCTATACCGAAATGTGGTGGAACTACGGTAACGTAAGCGCTACCGGTGCCGACTCTTTCGCGATCACTGCGGAAGGTACTGCTGCGGGTGTAGATCTGTTTGCCGGTTATTTCATGGCTGACATAGATCCTCTAGGAACTGCGAACGATAAAGAAGTGACTGAGATCACGCTGACTGCAGGCAAAGACTTCGGTCCGCTTAATGCAACGGCTGCTCTAATCTTTGACGACATCGATTATGATGCTGCTGGAAGCGCTGATACAGACGCGACTACGCTTCAGATCTACCTGACTTACAACTTCTAAGAAGTCCAAGTCTTCCAGCCCTGCCATTTGGCAGGGTTCTTCCCACCCAGATCAAATACCAATTAACCTTCTCCTGATAATATTATCTGAATGATTTTGATTTTTAAACTCCTGCGCAAAAATAAGTTCATCATATGAACAGTAAAGAGTAAGCAAAAAGCTTATTAGAAAAGAAAAGTTAAAATGGCTGAAGAGCCGTTGGATAAAAGCAGGCCTTAGTAAGATTTGTTTTTCTGCAAGAATTCGAGACTTAGGTGGAGGTAGGGTCATCGTAAGGCAGAGGAGCTTTACTGAAGAAACTGAGCAAGCTTGTTTTACTCGTCACAGTGTATAAATTTAGAGCATATGCCCCATCTGCTCTTTTTTGACCTGTAGGTACTCTTCGTTATGCTTGTTGGTATCGACGATAATAGGCAGACGCTCTACTATCTCGATGGCCTGAAGGGACTTTATCTTCTCGGGATTGTTTGTCAGCAAACGGATGCGATCGATATGATAGTACTTCAGGATGTCGTGTACGATCTCGTAAGAGCGTGCATCCGCAGGGAAACCGAGCTGATGGTTAGCTGCTACCGTATCAAAGCCCTTGTCCTGCAGGGCATAGGCATTGACCTTGTTCAGCAGGCCTATGTTCCTTCCCTCCTGGCGAAGGTAGAGTATCATGCCTCCCTCTTTGGCGATCGTCTGCAGGGCCACATCGAGCTGGGCACCGCAATCGCACTTGAGACTGCCCAGGGCATCTCCGGTAAGACATTCCGAATGTACACGGACGATGGGGGTGGCCGGTAAATTATCTGTGAATATTGCCAAATGTTCTTTATGGTGCTCTTTGAAGGTCTGGATCTTAAAAGTTCCATGTTTTGTGGGTAAAATAGCAACTTCTGAGATTTCTAGATTCATGTTTAACTGCTTTTTGTAAATTGATTTGTTAGAATAACTTAATTTTTTAATATTAACGAAATTATATCATTTTTTAATCTCAGTAATCTGAGGTTTGCATCAAGGCCTACCATGTTTCACCGCTTCCGCCGTTTACGCATCAATTCCCAGTTGCAAAATCTTGTCAGAGAGACCTCCCTCAGCGTGAATGATTTTATCTATCCGCTCTTTGTCCGTCCCGGACAGGGGATAAAGACAGAAGTCGCTTCCATGCCGGGTGTCTTTCAAATGAGTATAGACGAAGCGGTCAAGGAGTGTGAGAGCTTGAAGTCCTTGGGGCTCTACTCGATCATTCTCTTCGGTATTCCCGAAGTCAAAGACTCGGTCGGCTCGGATGCCCTCTGCGAGCAGGGTATCATTGCCAAGGCCGTCAGAGAGATAAAGGCGGTACATCCCGATATGTTTGTCGTAACGGACCTCTGTTTTTGCGAGTATACCGACCACGGACACTGCGGGATCATAGACATGGAGCGTGAGACAGTCGATAATGACTCTACGCTTGAGCTTTCGGCTAAGCAGGCCCTTGTCCATGCGAAGGCGGGTGCGGATATGATCGCACCCAGCGGTATGATGGACGGTATTATCGAAGTCTTGCGCAGGGCCTTGGACGAGGGCGGATATCAGGACCTTCCTGTCATGGCCTATTCAACGAAGTTCTCAAGCGGATATTACGGTCCTTTTAGGGATGTGGCGGAGTCCGTGCCCAGTTTTGGAAACCGCGCGACTTATCAGATGGACCCGGCCAACCGTCTTGAAGCGATAGCAGAGAGTGTCGAGGATGAGGCCCAGGGCGCAGATATCCTGATGGTTAAACCCGCTCTTGCCTATCTCGATATCATCAGGGACATCAAAGAGAATACGAGCAGACCGCTTGCCGTTTATAATGTCAGCGGCGAATACGCGATGCTCAAGCTTGCCGGACGAGAGGGTCTTATCGATTATGAGCGCGTGATGATGGAGACGATGATAGGTTTTAAACCTGTCTCTTATACACATCTCCGAGCCCACGAGACCCACATTGA
>CAXGZT010000138.1:0-6721 GCA_964014335.1 uncultured Campylobacterales bacterium
GGAAGATCGCAACGCGGTGACCCGACTTCGGCTCTTCTGGAGATTTTAGATCCGGAGCAAAACAGTAATTTCAGGGACTATTATCTGAACTTCGACCTGGACCTTTCAAAAGCTATCTTCATTGCTACGGCGAACGATGTCGGGCGTATTCCGGGACCTCTGCGCGATAGAATGGAGTTTATCGCCGTAAGCTCATATACGCCTCAGGAGAAGTTCGAGATTGCCAAGCGCTATCTGCTTCCGCAGGAGATCAAAAAGCACGGTTTGAAAAGCACCGAGGTCTCTGTCTCCAAGGGCGCATTGCAAGAGATTATTCATAAATACACCCGTGAAGCGGGAGTACGTAATCTGCGTCGCCGTATGGCCGATATTGTTCGCAAGTCGGCAAAAATGATCCTGGAGAAACCTGAGTTGACCAAGGTCTCCGTATCCATCAAAAACCTCAAAGACTTTTTGGATAAAACAGTCTTCGAGATTGATAAAACTGATGCTATACCTAGAAAAGGGATAGTAAACGGTTTAGCATGGACGGCGGTTGGCGGAGACGTACTCAAAATCGAGGCCATTCGTATCCAAGGCAAGGGTATGATGCAGGTGACCGGTAGCTTGGGCGATGTCATGAAAGAGTCTTCCAGGATCGCATTGTCTGTGGTCAAAACCTTGATCGACAACAATGCAGTGGGGATCCCTGCAGAGAACATCCCTTTGGGTGCAAAAGAAAAAGAGGAGAATATGGAAGTCCCGTCTTCGGAAGTCTACAAGCGTTATGACCTTCATGTGCATGTTCCTGATGGCGCAACACCAAAAGATGGACCGAGTGCCGGTATTGCCATGGTGTCGGTCATGACTTCGATCTTAAGCGGCAAGAAGATACGTTCTGATGTCGCGATGACGGGTGAGATTTCATTGACGGGCGATGTCCTTCCTATCGGCGGATTACGTGAAAAGCTTATTGCTGCGCATCGTGCCGACATGAAAATCGTGCTTATTCCGAAAAAGAATTATGAACGAGACCTGGAGGATATCCCGGAAGAGGTACGCGGGGCTTTAGATGTCAGGGCCGTAAGTCGTATCGAAGAGGTCCTGGATATTGTCTTGGTGGATTGAAAAGCTTATAGTTGCATAAGGTAGAGTGCAGAGGGTTCTTTATCGAACCTCTCTATCTTTAAATATTAACGAGCCGACTTATTTTTTCCGCTACATTCTTCTCGCGTACAGGCTTCATCACAAAGTCATTGGCACCGCATTCTAATGCTTCTGTCTTTTTAGTCTCGTCTGTCGTCAAAACTATAACAGGTATGTTTTTTAGAATATCATCTGCACGAACGATCTGAAGCATCTCAATCCCGCCCATGACAGGCATAATGATATCGAGTAAAATAAGATTGATGTCGTTTTGGGTTTTCAGTATATCCAAGGCATCCGCCCCGTTCTTAGCTTCAACAACCTCACTTACATCAGGAAGTTTCAATAACATCGACTTTAGGAGTTTTAGGTTGATGATGTCGTCATCAACCGCGAGTACTTTAATATCTTTCATTGTTTAACCTTAAATAAATTTTTCAAAAACTAGGCGGAGCAGGTCTTTGTTGATTACGTTTTTAATAATCTCATGTACATAGGTCGAATCACTATCATCCGCTTCAAAAGCCGGGTCAACCATAAGAACCAAGGCGGTATCGAGGTTTCTGGCTTTGATGAAGTTTGCGGTATTGGGAACACTGAGTCCTTCTGTCTCTTTATCAAATAAAACAAGTTTGAACTTCTTTGTCTCAAGTGCTTCGGAAACGGCGGCACCCCCGTCTACAAGCATAGAAGTATAACCCAAGTCGTCGAGTATGGATTTAAACAGACGGTTCTCGAAAGAGCTCTTTTTAGCCAATAAGATATCAGCATCATATTGTGAGGCTGTAGGTATCTCGGCAGTGTCATCAGCATAAATATCTTCTTCCGGTTCAAGAACCGGTTCTATTATCTCTTCTGGCGGCAGGGTGAGCTCTTCTTCTATCTCTAAAACAGGACCCACATCGAGCTCTTCAAGGTCTAGACTCATATCGTCAAGGGCCGTGTCAACATTGAAATCACTCTCGTCCGAAGCGGTTTCAAGCATCTCCTCTTCTATAGGTTCTGCTTCTTCAGGCAGAGTAAAGTCGGTATCATCCAAGTCGGCATTAAAATCACTGTCGTCTAGGGCAGTATCCAGAAGTTCATCTTCTATACTCGCCACTTCATCCGGCAGAGTCAAGTCACTGTCTTCTATGAGTTCAGGCTCTAAGTCGGCCCTCTCTTCTGCTTCTGCGGGAACAGCTTCGTCAGCGATTGCTTTTGTGTCGACAATTTTATGTCCGATAAAGTGGTTAAGCAGGGAGATGATTTCGCTTCGAACAAGTGGTTTAGTCGTATATTCGTCCATACCAGCGCCCATAAAACGCTCTCTATCACCTTTTAGAGCATTTGCCGTTAAGGCAATGATCGGTGTATGTTCAACATCATTGTCTTCTTCATACTCTAATATCTCTTGTGTGGCTTCTACGCCATCAAGAACTGGCATCTGAATATCCATAAATACAATATCAAAGGCGTTGTTTTTACGTTTTTCAAAAGCCTCAAGGCCGTTGTTGGCAAGCTGGACATTTAGGCCAATATCTTCCAGGGTGCGTTTTATGAGTTTTTGGTTGATAAGGTTGTCTTCGGCAACCAGGGCTCTAGCATCAAAGCGGGATGTTTTCTCATCATATTTACGGCGCTGAACAGTCTTGGTCTTTGATTGGTTGAACTCCTCGACATCATGTGATTCGAGAACGCCGCGGATTTTAGAGGCGTTAAGCGGTTCATACATGACCTTGAAGAGATTAAGGTTGAGTGAGTCAATTTTCTTCATGTAATATGATTTGGTGATAAGAATCATATGTTCGGGATGTTTTGCATACTCATGCAGGTCTTCTTCACTGCTGTAATCATAATCAACGAACATAAGGTCATAGGATATCTTTTGCTCGAGCTGCTTAAGTTCATCGACACTCTTATAGCTCTGGTAAGAGACGCCATAAAAATCAAGGTACTCTCGAAGGTTCGTCTCTTGTACCTTTTTCTTTGAGTCACTTTCAAGAATAACGGCATTAATATTGGAATACTGGTTACGCATTGACTCATTGAGTGTCTCGACCTCTTCGAACTCAAGTGTAAAGAAGAAGGTCGTTCCTTGACCCTGTTCGGACTCGAGATCGAGTTCTCCGCCCATAAGTTCGATAAAGTTACTTGAAATGGTCAGTCCAAGACCCGTACCACCATACTTACGTGTGATAGAAGAGTCAGCCTGGCCAAAGGCATCAAAGATCTTCTCTTTTTGCTCTTTAGTAACACCGATACCGCTGTCTTTTACGCTAAAGCGGACGCGTGCACGTCCTTCTGTCTCACATTCGACTCTTCGGATGTCAACAGTGATCTGTCCACCGCTGTTTGTAAATTTGACAGCATTCGAAAGTAGATTGATAACGACCTCTTTGATCTTAGTCGGATCACCTTTGATCGGATTCTCAAGGTCAGGGTCGATGAAACAACCAAGGTCAATATGTTTCTCGGAGGCACGTACTGCGTACACTTCAACGGCTGATTCGAACTCTTCCGCCGCATTAAAGACGATCTCTTCGATTTCGAGTTTGTTCGACTCGATTTTGGAAAGGTCAAGAATATTATTGATGATCTCAAGAAGGTTTTCAGAACTTTTCTCGATGATATCGACGAACTCGCGCTGCTCATCATGTAGGGCAGTATCTTTAAGAAGTTCTGTGAACCCGACGATACCGTTTAGCGGCGTACGGATTTCATGCGACATGTTCGCAAGGAACATGGACTTGGCTTCTGACGCCTCCATCGCAAAGTCCTTATCCTTACGTGTCTGGTCAATAATCGTTTCAAGAAGCTGGTAGGCCTGTGCCGTTCCCTTGGCTGTGTCAAGATTGATATGGCTGGCAATCTCGCTTGAACTTAAATCATTTCCCTCATGGGTGTCTGTAGCAACACGCTGAAGTACGGTTTCAAGGTTTTTGATGTTTCTTGCGATATCTGTTGATAGCAAGATACCGAAGATAGCACCGAGGATAGCCAAGGCCCAAATAGCGATGGAGATAAAAAGGATGTTCAGTTGTTCTTGTTTGAAGACCTCAGACTCTTCATCCATGGCGTTTAGAAGGATCTGTTCTGCTTCATCAACAAGGTTGATTTTCTCAGAAAGCATGGTAAACCAGATACCTGCCTCGGTAGCATAGAGACCATCATTGACCGCTTGCATGATCTCGGCACGTTCCAGGGTAATATCTTCAAAAAGTTCTGCGTTGTCCTCGTCTTCAAAGAGAGCATTTAGCTTTGCTTTGAGCTCATTGCTCGTTAAGGCATTGTAGTTGATTGCATCCGCCTTACCGATCAGTGTCAGCCAGACATTCAGCTCTTCAGAGTCGAACTTTGTCGATCTTGCGAGGGCATAGGTGATGAAGTCACGTTCAGAGCCCGTGAACTCCTTTGCCTTCGCCAAGATAAGATAAGAGGTTGCGATTGATGTGATCTTCTCATCAAGCTGATAGTTGCGAATCTCTTCTAGCTCTTTGATAATGAGTTTTTGAGCATTTCCGTAAATATCATAGAAGATCTCTTGAAATTCAACATTCTGATTATCGACTAAAGGACGGACGTCTCTGATCGTACTGTAGTTTGCTTCAATGTTCTTGACGCTTTTGCAAGCGAGGCAGGGGCCACCACTCGTATGGTCATGTAAGGCTGCAGTGGCTTTTAGGTGCTTGATATAGGCGCTTATTTTTTTATCAACGATCAAACGCTGACTTTTGAGTGATTCAGCCGTTGCTTCAGAGCTGTTCCCCATGTACATCACGGTCATACCGCGTTCACGTGAAATGTCTCCGATGAGTTCATTGAGTTTTTTGTTTTCATCAAGTTTAGTCTGCAGTTTGATTGCCGAGTCATATCCGATATAAGAGTCATATACGTAAAAACTCGCAATCCCGATGAGCATAAAGATTGGGAAGAGACTGATCAGCCTTAGTCTGGCTTTAAGACCTATTTGCATTGTTGAACCACCTTATAATTGATCTGCATAAGCTTGTAAAGATGCAAGAGCTTCTGCAGTGTTGTTAATGTCTTTTTCTATCTGGAGACCCTTAAGGACTTCAGATATCTCATTTAAACGAAGATTGTCACTCATCCCCTTAAGAAGAGTCGCCGTTTTGTTGATCCCTTGAATGTCTTGATCGTCGAGTGCATTTTGAAAATTATTTTGATGCAGGGCGATCTGTTCTTTGAAGTCTCGAACAAACTCATTCATCACATCAATAGGGATGCCGAGTTCATTTGCGCTACGTTGAGGATCAAAGTTAAGCTGGGCTACTTGAACTTCTGCCGGGGCCGGAGTATCGTTTTGCGGGGCACCAAGCATATCGTCATAAATGTCTTCTTCAATAGAAGAAGGCGCTTCAGAAGCTTCTGTTTGCGTAAAATCAGGCTCCAGAGTGGTTGGTTCTGCCAAGAGGTCATCATATATGTCCTCTTCAGAAGAGGGCGGAAGCTCGGCAGTTTCTGTTTCGGCAGACTCAGCTTTTAAATGGGCGGGACTGCTTATAAGATCATCATAGATGTCTTCTTCAGCAGAAGGGGGAACAGGGATCTCTGGTTCGGGTTCCGGTTTGGCCAGATCTTCTGTCTTGGACAAGAGATCGTCGTAGAGATCATCATCTTCAGGTGCCAGGGCGACCTCTTCATCAATAAGCATCGGTCCTTCGTCGGGTTGCTTGATTCCGATATTGTATAAATCCTCATCCTCTTCCGCAGTTGCTTCTGCCTCGATTGGGGGAGTCGCTTCTGAAGAAGCTGGAAGGTCAGCTGCTGGCTCCGGGATATCTTTGCCTTCAAGTTTCGCAATAACCTTATAGAAGTGGTTTAGGTTTGGTAAAACTTCATCCGCATTTTTTGATACATTTACTACCGAAAGCGTATCAAAGGCATCTTCTACACGCAGATTGGCGGCGACTCCCTTCAGCTTGTGCGAGAGAATCTGAACATTATCAAAATCACCTGCATTGACAGAAGCATAAAGATCGTCATGGAATTCATGGGCTTGGTCAATAAAGTCACCGATAAACTCTTCGATAAGATCAACCGGCAGGCCAAGCTCATTGGCTGCAATATTTGGGTCGTATTGATAAGTACCGGCAGTAATCAGATCACTTAAGTGCTCAGAACCCTCTGTGCTTACATAGTCGCCTAGCATCGGCGCCTCGATTTTCTGCGGCGGTGTTTCTTCAGGCAGATCAAATGCCGCCGGCTCTTCCTCATGGGTCTCTTCGCTCTCGTCTTTCGTTACATCTTCATCGAGTGTGAGCGGGGCATTGTAGTCAATATCTATTGGTGCGCCGAACTCATTTTCACTTGGAGTGGAAAGGGTCGGGTCAATCTCTTCGGGTTCGGGAATATCAAGCGCCTCAGGCTCGCTCAGCTCTTGGGAGAGACTCTCTTCAAAGCTAGGCAGTTCCGGTTCGGGTTCTGCTGCGAAGCTGCTGCTCTCCGCACCGCTAATTTCGGGTTCAGGTTTTCGAATATCATCAAGTGATATATCAAGCTCTGGCATGCTGTCTCCGGCAAGAGCGGAAGCGTGAACAGTCTTTAGGGCTGTCTCTTATACACATCTGACGCTGCCGACGAAAGTGTCGGTGTA
>CAXGZT010000139.1:0-6611 GCA_964014335.1 uncultured Campylobacterales bacterium
ACGCAGTTCAGTATCATTAAGCTGGGAATTTATCGTTTCTATTTTTTCCAATGTTGAGAGTTCCTGGTTCTGCGTGCTCGAAAGATCAAAGAACTCCTTGTCTTTTTCAACATTAGACTTGATAGGAAGGTCTTTTATCCGCTCATAATTCTCATTTTTCTTTTCGATCATCACAGCAAGGTTCTCCGCCATCTTGGCATTGAGTTCCAAACTCTTTCTCAAGTGATTCTTTTTTTGTTTCAAAAGTTTGAGTTCTTTAAAGTCCAGCTCATCATCGATCACGATAAAGGCCTCGTTTGAGAGTCTTTTTCCTTCAAGGTCTTCATCGGCCACAACTACTAAGCCTGATGTATTGGCCTGCAAAGTATAAAAACGATAAGGCTCTGCCTTCGAGTAATATTCCGAGCCCATTAATCCAAGCGACAAGCTCACCAACAAAATTATATTTTTCATAAGCAGATTATACCTAAACCCGTCTATAAAATCGACACCCTTTGCAGACTTGACAATAAGAATATTCTTTCTACAATTCCCCCGTTTATGTGCTATAATTGTTGTTAATGCCAAAACACAGAGGGGGGACATAAATGTCGCTTATAGACCGGGTAGATGCCTCAACCCAACTGGCCAAAAACAATGAAGTACAACTTCTTGTTTTTAAAGCTTCATCGGGCGATCTAGCACCCTATTACGCTATCAATGTCTTTAAAACAAGAGAGGTTGTCGAAGCCAAAAACCATTTTCTTACTCAGATTCCTTCCGCCCATCCGATGCTCGAGGGTACGATAGTGCTCCGTGGCGTGCAAATCCCCATTTTAAACCTTCCGCGTTGGTTGGATCAATCTATCTCCCCTGAAGAGCTCGATCGTTCACGTCTTCTAATCTGCGACTTCAACGGGATCATCATCGGGCTGCGCATCATGGAGGCGCACCGTGTCATCAAAAAAAACTGGTCGGATATGCATGCCCCTGACAGTTACAGTATGAACACGCATAGCAAGGTCGTGAATGACACCAGGCTGGAAGATGGCAGTATCTGTATGATCTTAGACTTTGAGCAGCTTCTTGCCGATGTCATCCCCTCCGCCATGGTAAACATAGACGAATCACCTGAAAATATCAAAGACCTCGTCATTCCTCAAAAATTGCGTGATGGAGAGATTTTGATTGCTGAAGACTCCAAGGTTGCACAGACACACCTGCACCACCTCTTGACCAAGGCGAATATCAAACACCGTATTTTCAACAACGGTCGACTCTTGTTGGAGCATATCAATGCCATTGAAGACAAGAGCCTTATACCCGCTGTCATTACTGACATCGAGATGCCCGAGATGTCAGGTTTTACCGTGACCAAACTACTGAGGGAGAATCCGGAAACATCCAACGTTCCGATTATTATAAACTCTTCAATGACAGGCGAGAACAATAGACGCGAGGCCGAAGCCTTGGGTGCGGACGACTTTATCAATAAGACAAAAAGCCATAATGTCTTGCCCCTGGTCATTAAGGTCATGCAAGAAAAGGGCATGAGCTAAGCTCAGCCCTCCTACAGATGAACTCACACAGAAAAAACCGTCTACACCTCCCTCCTTTGCAATCTTTGCCCACTTTAATTCGGTAACACCGGGATACGATTTTGCGTCAAAAGGCTGCACCTGAGTGAGCAGCCAATCGGGATAAGCCCGGATGCCAGCGGGTATAAAAGTGTGAAGAGGAGAGTCAGTGCAACAGAAGAAGGTGGGGATAATGCCTTTACATTTATAAAAAATTAACCTTTTGTTTAATACACTACACCTAATCGGGGCGTGGCGCAGATTGGTCAGCGTACTATCTTGGGGTGATAGAGGTCGCCGGTTCGAATCCGGTCGCTCCGACCACCTTTTTGTCTAATGAGTTTTCCTCTTCTTTTTTCTTGAATCACAACGAATTTTAAGGCATACTGTTTCAACTATTAACTTATCTTTTCAAGAGGTCGTCAATGTCTACGGGAAACTGGCTTATCGCAGCAGGAGTTTTACTTATCGTCTTTGGTCTTTTATATAAATTCGGGTTGCTAAACTGGTTCGGAAACCTTCCCGGAGATATTAAATATGAAACAAAAAACACCAAAGTCTATTTTCCCATCGTCACCATGCTTATGATCTCTGTTATCCTCTCTCTTCTACTGACATTTTTGAAAAAATAGTACACACATCTATTATGCATAAATCGAGGCAATAACAGAACGTATGAGCAAAGAAAATATCCATCTTCCCAGAACAGAGCCCGACAAGCCTTTCCATAAGGCCAGTATTTTATTTACAGAGTTCATCATGAACCTGGAAAGTACAGATCAAAAGAGTCTGTCTAAACACAGTTCCTTATATAAGTTATTATTACAACAGAAGCACAGTGTGTATTGTAAGAGATCCAAGAAAGAGAAACAATAGATAGGTTTTTTGCCAATGCCTTCAGACATCGGCTAGAAGAAGCTAGAAGTGGTATCCCACTTTCATCAATAAGCGCAGATTGTCAAGGTCCTCTTTTTGGCCGGAACCAAAATCCTTCTCGGCTGTCCATTGGTAACGGATATCGGCACCAATAACAACGTCATCTATATAGTACTTGAGACCGGCCCCTGCCTGAACGGCAAAAAGCCATTGATCCTGTCCGTTATCAGGATCCCCGTATACACCCCCGATTCCCGGGCCAAAGCCCAAAAGAAGATCCTCGGACAGATCAACAAAGTAATAAGGATTGACTTCAATAGTTGTAACCTCAAAACCATTCTTGTCATAACGGTTCACAGAGAACTGTTGTCTTAGCGGATTGTCACCCGGAAGCGTAAAAACAGGACAGTCAAGAGAGAGTTCTAGACCGTAAACGGCTCCGTCTTTTGTATTCCCGTCAAAATTCATATGTCCGAGAACAGCAGCGACTTCAACATTTGCTTTAAAATTATCGTCGTTAAATATCGGCAACCATTTGAATTCGTCCGACTGAGCGTACAGACCCGTCGAGAAGAGAGCACAAGTGACAAAAGAACCTACTGTTTTAGAAAAACTTTTCATTAAAACTCCATATTTGTATAGATACGGGATTTTAGTAAAAGCGTGTAAAAAAATTGTTAAAACAGTGATTTAACGGCCTTAGAGGCGGTCGGATCGGAACTATCAAGGGAGACGGACTAGGCTTCGGCATAAACCTTTGCTATGGCATTGGCCAAGGCTTGATCCCAGATAAAATCGACTTTGAACTCCCCCGTAGGACGCAAGTTGTAGGTCATCATATTCCAACGGCTATTCTCGTCAAGGTCGGTCTTCAAATGCAGCTCGATCAGATCATTCATCAAGATTCTCTTATGCTCTTTTATAAATTCAAAAGAGGAGGGTTCGCTCCCGTCTTCACGGAGGTATCCACCCGAAAGCTTCATCGCCAGAGAGTGAAGCTCAACTTCCAAGACAGCATCGGAAAAGCTTCCGTCTATTCCCTTGATCAACATTTGAGAGATACTTGTGTAAATTTCTTCTAATGAGCGGTTCATGGATTATCCTTAGAGAAGTAGATTCCAAGGATAAACAATTTTCATTCCAAGATAGGGATTGAGATTTTTCTAAGACACTCTATTTAGCTTCGATCTTCCTGTTTCTTGAAGCCAAAAGAATAAGTACGAAGATAGTCAAATAGGTCCACGGCACAAAGTCAGGAACAGGTACCGGGTCACCTTTGGCATAAGAGTGGAGCCCTGCAAGATAATAGTTCACTCCGAAATATGTCATCACAATCGATGAGAATGTCAATAAAGAGATCACCGAAAACAAAAATGGTGTGTAAATTGCCCTGATAAAACGAAGGTGGATGACAACGGCGTAAAGCAGAATACTGACAAGAGCCCATGTCTCTTTTGGATCCCATCCCCAATAACGTCCCCAGGACTCATTCGCCCAGACTCCGCCCAGGAAGTTACCCACTGTCAGGAGCACAAGACCGACCATCAGACTCATCTCATTGATCGTATTCAGCTCTAAGATGGCCAGGTTGATTCGTACCTCACTTGTTTTACTGCGAAGTGCAAAGAGCAACAAGGAGATAAATCCCAGCAAGGCACCCAAGGCTAAGAAACCGTAACTCGCAGTAATCATCGATACGTGGATAGACAACCAGTATGATTTCAATACAGGCACCAGGTTTGTCACCTGAGGGTCAAGCCAGTTAAGGTGGGCAACGAAAAGAATAAGTCCCGAAAGAACACCCGTAGCCGCCAAGGTAATGACTGAATTGCGCGAAAAAATAAAGCCTGCAAGAACAGTAGCCCAGGCGATGTAAATCATAGACTCGTATCCGTTTGACCATGGTGCATGTCCCGAGATATACCAACGCAGGCTAAGGCCTGCAGTATGCAGAATAAAGAAAATGACCAGTAAAACCGTCGCCGATTTAGAGAAAAAGCCCAGCTTGAACCTTGGCTGTATGATCTTCACAAAACTCAGTATCAATAAAATCAGTCCCATAAACAGATAATAAGGCATAAGCTTTTCAAAAATGTTGTATTTGTTATATAAGAGTTCTGCCTCAATCTTTGTCTCGCTCGGATATACCTCTTGTCCGAAAAGTTTCTGATACTGCGCTATCTTCTCGATACCGCCGTCAGCCGCATCCCAATTTCCGGTTTTCAAAGACTCTTCCACTCCCATGAAATAACTGACTGCAGCTTCACGGACCTTTAGGGCATCTTCCTGCTTAAAGCCCTGCAGCGCCTCAATAGTCGCAAACCATTTGTTGTTCTCATCTGCGGGTTTTGGAAAGAGCTTAAAGACAGAGCCTGTAAATACCATATAGACGATATTAAAACGTTCGTCTACTTTCAGTATATCTTTATCAAACTGGTTACGCTTTGCCGGTGCTTTTCGAACAGCTTCGGCTACGGCTTTTTCAAGTTTATAGCCCTGAAGGTTTTCGGGAACCTCCAAAAACTGCGAGAATGCCGCATGTTTGCTATTGGCATCTATGCCAAGAAGCTTGTTGATCTCTTTGTTTTTCGTCTTTATAAGCTTTATCTCACGCCACGCCTCGGGACGTACCATCATCCCCAGAACCATCTGATCAGCACTCATCCCTGAGATAGTGCCCCCGTGGACCTTATTGACGATCTCGATATTAAGCGTGTTCAGCGGCTTCATGCGCCCTGAACTATCCTGGCTTATCAGTTTTCCAAAGTTCTCCGCATGCTCTTTATCAAATGAGGTGATGATTTTCACAACAGGGTTGATCTCCTCCGCCTTAAGATGATCAGCCGAGAAAAGAAGGCCCAGTGCTAAAACTGCTCCCAGCATGCTTTCACGTTTGGCGGCGTACTCGCGCCCTTTTGTCATCAGTTTTCTAAAGCGTCCCTTAGGCATAAAAAAGCTGCTGAACATACCGATGGCGAGCATGATATAGCCTATATAGGTCGGCAGGGTCCCCGGATCGTTATTGACTGAAAGAATCGTTCCCATTTCATCCTGGTCATATGAGGACTGAAAAAAGCGGAAATTTCTATGTTCGAGAATATGGTTCATATAGATACGGTACGGTATATTGATATTCTCTTCCCTATCTATCAGTATGACCTCACTCGCATAAGAGGATGGGCTCATGGAACCCGGATAGCGGTCCAACTGAAAATCAACTAGCTTAAGTGAAAAAGGGAGACGTCTGATAATAGCGCCGTAAGAGAGTTCAACCTTCATATCCTCAAAAACAGCCGCTTTTGCAAACCCGACTGCACCCGAGCTTCCAAGAAGAGTCAGCTCTTTGCTCTCCCCCCTGTACGATACTATCATCCTTAGCGCGTCCTGCAGACGGTTCTGCTTCCCCTTTACCTTTTGAGAAACCAGTTTTTCGCTTACGTGGGGGTAAAAATTTCGCATAACGAAGTTTGTCCCCGCCGTTTGATAAAGGGTACGTGTTTTAAGTTCACTCTTCGCGCTGGCTTTAAGCGTATCGCTCGCCCGCGTACCCATGTCCAAGGTGTTGAAATCAATGCTGTGGGACATAGAGAGTTTCTCATCTTCAAAACTGATATCGACAATAGGCTTTGAAGAGTTTATCTCGGAGCCGAAGTTCAAGATCAGATCGCCGGCCTCGAAAAAGTCGCCCTGGCTAAGCTTGATCTGCTGGGGCTGGTTGTCCACGGTGATCATAAACTCCAAAAGAGTCTTTCCGTTGGCCTTGTCTTCGACCATCTCGTAAACGGCATTGGGAATATACTCGGCGAGACGGATATTAACCGTCTCCCCATTAACCTTAACGTCTTCGTCCAAACGGTTTGCGCTTATTTCAGAAAAAAGAACCTGTTTTTTAAACTCATGCTTTCTGCCCTCTTTTTCGAAAACCGCATGAACATAGGTCTCGCGTGAAGTAATACGGTTCTCCGTCTCCCCTTCGCGAATATGCATACTTCCCTCGTATCCCATAAAACGGGTGACTGCCGCACCGAGTAAAATCACCAGGAATGAAGAGTGGAAAAGAACGATATTCCATTTCTTCACCTTGAACATCGAGTGCTTGATCATTGAACTAATGAGGTTAATAGCCAGAAGCAGCAATAAGCCTTCAAACCAAAGAGCACTGTAGACTTCGGCCTGCGC
>CAXGZT010000140.1:0-6593 GCA_964014335.1 uncultured Campylobacterales bacterium
AGATCAATGTGGGTCTCGTGGGCTCGGAGATGTGTATAAGAGACAGTATCATCAAAGTCGGTAATATCGCTTCTTACGGTATCGCAGAAGACGTAGCCGGTGCCCTGGTCCCAGCAGGTGCGGGCAAGTTGAAAATATGGAAGGCTGAGGGTTCGGCTGAGAGTGCAAATGCGCTTAACAAGGGCATGACACAAGAAGAGATCAATATCTTCTTGTATGAGAATGCAGATAAAGAGATCGAAGAAGCGGCTAAAAAGACGATGCTAAGCGTGATCAACTCGGGTGGTATCATCGGTTGGATCATTGTTACCCTTGGTCTTATCGCACTTGCTCTTGTGGCCCTAAGAGTCATCTTCTTGATGGGTGCATCCAAGACTACGGGCAACTTGGCAAAATCTGCTCTTGATAAACTACTCGGCGAGGGTATTGAAGGCGCACTCGAGTATATGAAGGCACAAAAAGGTTCGACTGCCCGTGTACTTAAGGCGACTATCCGTAACCTTGACCGTGACAGAGAGCATATCGAGGATATCGTTGCAGAATCGATCCTGCATGAAAGCGGAAGACTGGACCGTTTTGGTTCAATGATCTTGGTAGTTGCGGCTGTTGCTCCGCTGCTTGGACTCCTTGGAACGGTTACGGGTATGATCGCGACATTTGATATCATCACTGAATTTGGAACGGGTGACCCGAAACTGCTTTCAGGCGGTATCTCTATCGCACTTGTAACAACTGAACTTGGTCTTATCGTAGCGATTCCTGTTCTTATGCTAGGAAACCTCTTAAGCGGTTGGGCTGAACGCATCAAAGACAGTATGGAACACTCAGCATTACACTTGATCAACGAGTATAACAAGCAGTCATAGATGGAGGCTTTAATCCAGGGGTTTGAACAGTTTAATGCCTATATGAACAGCGGCGGATACGTGATGTGGCCGCTTGCTGTCTGTGTACTTGTTTTGTGGTATGCACTGGGATATCGTTACTACACACTCAAACGCGGTTCAAAAGCAAGTGTAAGAAACCTTGTGCGTAAATTCCAAGAGGGTATCCGCAGTGAGCCTCAGGGGATGATTGACGGCGCAATCGTCGAAGCGATCGGTATTGTTAAAGAACAGGGTCGTACAGAGTTGACACGAGCATATGTAAGTGATGCTTTTAATAAATATACAGTCGAGATCACAAAATACTCTCGTCTAGTAAAGACTATTGTGGCGGCAGCGCCTTTGATCGGTCTTTTAGGAACGGTTGTCGGAATGATCGAGACTTTTGACTCTTTGGCTGACGCGGCACTGTTCTCGCAAAGCGGTGGTATAGCAGGGGGTATTTCCCAGGCACTGTTTACTACACAACTAGGTTTGGTCGTTGCCGTTCCGGGTCTTATTATCGGGAACATCCTGCAGCGTAGAGCAGATAAAATGATCATGGATCTAGAGCAGATCAAAGATATTATATGTATAAAAGAAGAGGGAGAATAGATGCGTTTTCGTCAACGTAAGTCTCAAGAGATAGGCGTCGATATGTCGCCACTGATCGATATGGTTTTTATCCTGTTGATCTTTTTTATGGTGAGTTCGACATTTGTAAAAGATATGAAACTTGATCTTAACCGTCCGGGTGCATCATCTGCATCCAAGGCATCATCCAAGGTTATCCGTGTATATATAGACAATGCGGGTGATACCTACGTGGATGCTCAGCCGGTCAAGACATGGGCAATCCAGGGAAAAGTTCGTGATATGTTGCGTGCTTCTGCCGAGCGTTCTGTCCTTGTCGTAACAGATGACGGCATTGAAGTGAACAAATTAATCGAAGTCGTTGATCAGTGCCGTATGGCCGGTGCAAAAGACGTAGCCGTTGCTACCGAGAAAGAAGTAGGATAAGGTGAAAGCTTTATCTAAACATCTTAAATCAATTGCCTGGATGATCTTTGGGCTGTTTTTTGTTTTTGGCCTGGTTATCTATATGAATAACAAAGGCGGTGTTCCCGAGCCTAAGGTGAAAAAGCAGAGCATGGAGTTTGCAACTCAAAAAGTTGTAAAACCAAAGCCGAAGCCAAAGCCAAAACCAAAAAAGAAAGCGGAACCTTCAAAGCCCAAACGTACGGCTCCCTCACCTACGCTGGATTCGTCTTTGAGCGGTATAGATACCGGTCTTGATGCTTTTATGACGGGTGATATGGATATGGATGACGCACTGTTAGGGGATGTAGGCAAGAACATGGTCATGAGTGAAGACTCTGTCGATGTCGCTCCTCAGCCGACTGAGCGTACGGCTATGGCCTATCCGAAGAAAGCTCGTAAGATGGGTGTTTCGGGATATGTCTTGATGAACCTGCTGATCAATAAAGAAGGCGGGGTTGAGAAAGTAAAGGTACTTGAGTCTCAACCGGCTGAGGTGTTTGATGATGTGGCAGTAACGGGTGTGAAAACCTGGCGTTTTAAACCGGCTCAATACAAGGGTGAAGCGGTTAAGGTCTGGGCGAAACAAAAAGTTCGCTTTGACCTTCAATAGGAAAAGACAATGAAAAAATTAATAATTTTACTTTTGATGATTTCTCTTAATGCTTTTGCAGCCGAGAAAAAAGCTTCAGATGAGATCGACCATATCGGCTTGGCAGCCCTTTTGCTTAAAGACGGTTTTGTAAACCGCGCCAATGACGAGTTGAATCAGGTCAATACGGAAGATGAAAAGCTTGACATGGGTCGTTATTTTACCCTTAGGGGCCTGGTGGCGACGAAACTTGGCGCATATGCACAAGCCAACAAGTTTTTTGCGCAGGCTTTGAACTTCGAAGGCGTGGATAGGGGGCTTTATCTCTATATCGCGCAAAACAGTTTTAAGCTGAAAGAGTACAGAGCTGCCTTGGAGGCAATTTCTCAGGCCGGTCCGATAGCGGATGAAAAGAGCTCGGTTATCTCCCTCAAAGCGGAATGTTACTGGCGACTGAAAGAGCAGAACCAGGCTTTGGATGTTTTAAAATCCGGAATCCAAAAGTTCGCGACAGAGTGGAACTTTTACAAACAGCGTTTTAATTACCTTGTTACTCTAAAGCTTTATCAGTCTGCTTTGGAGGATGCTCAAGTCTATCTGGAAAATGCAAAACCGACGGAGAAGACGGTTCTCTCATTTATTTCGGCACTTCGCAAAAGCGGGGATACGGATAAGGCGATAGAACTGGCAGAACAGGCCAATATCCGTTTCATTACAAGTGCCGATATTACGGTGATGCTGGCACACCTCTATATTGACAAAGAGATGATCCAGGCGGCAGCAGACCTTTTTGATCAGGCTTCTATAGAAGACGACAAGTACACAAAAGAGGCAGCAGAGATGATGCGTCGTGCACATCAGTTTATCTTGGCCCTGTATAAAAACTCGCAGATGCTTGAAGCCAAAGAGAAGCTGAAACAGCGTATGGCCATCTTCATCGAGTTTGGCGCCTATGAGCGTATTATCGCTAGTGTTCAGGCTTTGGAACGCAGTGAGCTTATTGAAGACGAAAGTATCCGTTACGCTCTGGCATATTCATACTATATGGTAGGGCAATATGAGGAGTCTGAGGCAGAGTTGAAACAGCTGACACGACCGGACCTGTTCAACAAAGCAACGGAGTTGAGAAAAAATATGGAAAAGTGTAAAAATAATCATTGGGAGTGTGAGTTATGAGAAGTGTAATACTCTTAATGACCCTAGTCGCATCGTTATGGGCTATTGATACGGGCAGCCTGTCGTTCTATCTTCTGAAAGACGGAAAGCCTTTAGCCAATCAACAGATAGTGATTTTTAAAATAAGCGAATCGGTTGATATAAACAGAGCATCAACGTTTCATAAGCATGCAGACTTCGTCACGGACGAGGACGGTTATATAGATGCGGTTCTTCCTGTCGGTAGCTATCAGCTGCAAGTAGTCGCAAAAGAGAATAACCTACCTCAGGCATATGTAAAGAAACCTTTTGTGATTGAGCAGAATAAAGAGTCACAGATTATAGTCTCTTTGGAAAAAGACAATACTGTCGCCTTCGAAGACGCCGAAGTGCCTAAAAGCGCAGCCGTGGTAGCCGCAGATGAGAATTTGACGGTTAAAGAAAACGGAGAGGTCAAGATCTCTCTCTCTTCTTCTGAAGACAAATCAGCCGTAAAAGATGCACGTATCTTTGTTCAAGGCATGAGTCTTGATATGAAGTCGAATGAAGCGGGTGAAGTCAGCCTTACTTTGCCCGAAGGAGAACATACAATCTCTATTATTCATTCAAACTTTTCTGCTCAGACACTTAAGTTGACCGTTATAGCTAAGAAAACAGTTTTGAAATCATATGAACTGTCTCCTGCTTCTATGGAGCTTGAAGAATTTGTCGTTTTGGCACCTCAGGTTCAAGGTTCGGTAGCTGCTTTAACGGCTGAAAAGAAAAATACAAGTGCGATTGCAGATATAGTGGGTTCTGAACAGATGTCAAAAAAGGGTGACTCCAATGCAGCTTCTGCACTTAAGAGGGTTGCAGGGATCACTTTAGTTGATGGAAAGTTTGTTTATGTACGCGGACTGGGAGAGAGATACTCGAGTGTAGAGATGAACTCTATGCCTCTGCCGTCTCCGGATCCGACCAAGCGTGTCGTTCCCTTAGACCTTTTTCCGGCTAGTGTTATCGGAAGCTTAAAGGTACAAAAGACAGCTTCTGCAGATATTCCGGGGAACTTCGGTGGCGGATATATAGATATCCGTACCAAAGATGATGTCTCGGAAGATTATCTGAAGTTGAGCGCTGGTGTTAAGGCACACTCTTCAGCTCTTAACGACGCGAAGGGTAATTATTATGAGGGCGGAGGTGATGGTGTCTCTTCTACAGTATTAAATAATGGACAGGTTGTTATAGGTCAGCCTCTGCCAACCTTTGATACCTCAGGCGGATTTACCGACCAAGAGCTTGTTGATATGACAAAGGCTTTGGGAGAACGTGATTATAATACGCATCAAGACAAGGTACCTCTTGGTTTCAAGGGTGCAGCAGAATGGTCGAAAAATTTTGAGATCAATGACGAGCATAGTATCGGTGTTCTAGCAAACTACTCCTATAATAAGTCCGATAAAACCATCACGGAAGACTATTTTAGTTATTCTATAGATGGTTCGGGTAATATCGATCCTGATCCTGAACAGGAAGGAAAAAACTTTAGAACGACGACAAATACCAAGCATGGCGGTATTTTAAACCTTAGTTATAATTTTTCGGATATATTTAAGGCGAAGTATACAAAGCTATATCTTGTTGATACGCAAGAGCAGACACGTATCACGGCAGGGACATTAGGCTCTGACAGCGATTTACAACGTTTTTACTACCTAGAGTGGCAGGAAAGAACGCTTAACCTCGACCAAGTTTCAGGTACATGGGATTATCATTTGCTTACGGATATGAGACTTGATTTTGGTGCGGAGTATGCGGTTGCAGAGCTTGACCAACCTGGAGATCTAAAATATAAATATATTGATTACTCGGGTACAGGCGATCGATATGAGTTAAAGACGCAATCAACGCAAAATCTTATTTCTCATAACATCTCTTCCGAAGATGAGGTTGCTAGTGCCTATTTAAAAAACACGGCAGAGATAGATCTCTTTAGTGAGAAAGACCGTCTCGAGTTGGGTCTCGTGCTAACGGATAAAACGCGTGAGTCGCGCGCAAATAAGTTTTATCTACAGTCGAACTCTTTGAACATTGATGCAAATGATCTGTTTTCAGACCCGGACTCTATCGTTGATAAATATGTCACAGATAGCACAGGGACATTAAATGAGTTGGGTTTTGTAGCCAAAACTTTGTTTCAGCCTTCAGACTATTATGATGCTGCTTATCAAGAGACGGCTTTGTATGCAAAGACCCTGCTGGTCCCTACAGAGTCTTTGGAAGTTTCCATCGGTCTGCGTAAAGTGGATGTCGAGCAGAGTATTGATGATTATCTAGAAGATCGTCAGACAGGTAATATTATAACCGAGAGAAGTACTCTGGAAGTGGATGATTTACTGCCGAGTATTGATGCAAAGTTGATCTTGTCCGAAAAAGATCAGCTGCGCTTTTCTTATTCTCAAAGTTATATCATGCCAGACTTTAGAGAGTTTTCAAGTTCAGGTTATGACCATCCTGACGAGGTTGCGACAGTGATCGGTAATCCTGATCTTGTTGTTTCAGATGTGATGAACTTTGATTTTAGATATGAGCATTATTACTCTCCGTCAGAGAGTATATCAGGTGCTTTCTTTTACAAATCAATTGAGAATCCGATTGAAGATGTCTCCTTACCGACGACTTCTCTACCGATTTTTTCTTATGTGAATACAGATCATGCCGATCTGCTAGGATTTGAAGTCGATGGTTACAAGAATCTTGATTTTATTGATAGCTCTTTAGCGTATTATTATATCTCAGGAAACTTTTCATATACGTATTCGAAGGTATCATTGACGCCGGATCAAGAAGAGCAGTATACGTCCAACGATAGGGACCTTCAAGGTCTCTCTCCTTTTGTTGTAAACCTTAGTCTCGGTTACGACAATACCGAAGGCCGTTTGCTAAACCTGTCTCTTATACACATC
>CAXGZT010000141.1:0-6593 GCA_964014335.1 uncultured Campylobacterales bacterium
GATTTGATCTTTTGTACGATCTCTCTTCCGCTTTCTTCAACCCCTACGTTCATAGTTCCGGGTTTTAGGATAAAATCAATAGCACCGTATTCCATCGCCTCGACCGTAACCGAAGCGTTTTCCGAAGTCAAGGAACTTACCATTAAAATCGCGGTAGGATTTTTTTTCATGATCTCTTTTACCGCCGATATCCCGTCAAGAACAGGCATGTTGATGTCCATTGTAATCACATCATAATTTGTCGAAATCGCCTTGTTAACGGCGTCCTGGCCATTTTTGGCCATATCGATCTCAAAATCATGATCGGCTATCAGTTCTCTAAGCTGTTTCCGTACCAGTGCGGAATCATCTACGATTAAAACTTTTTTACTCAAGCGACCCCCTCTTTATCAAGCTGCAATGAGGAGAGAAGATTATGGGTATCAAACATCATGACCAGCCTTTTTCCCTCATTCAGCTGCAAGATATTGGAGAAAAGGCGGTTCTCCTCATCTTCTGACTTTATCTCAGAGTCTTCTATCCCGGTGACATCATTGACCTTGTCAACCACAAACCCTATGCTGTTTCCCTCCACGTTCGTAACAATGATCTTTTGATCCAGGTTAGCATCTTCTTCAAAGTCGAGTATCCTGTATAGTGAAGCGATACTGATCACCTGTCCGCGGATATTAATCACACCCTTGATATGTTCCGGACTGTCGGCGACGGGGGTAATCTCCGTCATATCTATGATCTCGCTCACATCATCGATATTGAAGGCATACTCCTCATTGTCCATCTTGAAGATCACGACCTCCAGATTTACGTTCTCGGAACTCTCTTTTCCGTTTTCTTCTTTTTCCTGATCCGAGATAAGGTGGCTCTGTTCGTTTACGAGTGTACGGATCACTTCGGTATTAACAATGCTAATCAAAGAGCCATCCATATGAAGTACGCCGCCTATCTTTTTGTCTTGGAAATTTTCAGGCATCCCTTCTATATGCTCTATCTCAACATCTTGAATATCCACTATCTCATCTACAAGCAGGCCGATATGCCGACCAAGATGCTGAGAGACGATAATACGGTTTTTCTCACTTCTGAGCGCATCAAGATTATAATAAGAACGCAGGTCGGCGACCACGAGCAGGTCTTCCCTTAAAGAGATCATCCCCAATATCTCTTCCGTACTCTCCGCAATCGCGGTAAAGCTTTCGGGCACCGCAATGATCTCGCGTATCGCATCCACCTCCAAGGCATACTTTTCCTGTGCCATAGTAAAGAAAAGGTAACGTTTAAGATGCGAGCGCTTATCGCTCTGCGAGCCGTCTACGGAAATATCGCGTATATCTTTTGTGATATAGCTAGGCAAGACGATATCTTCTATCAGGGTCTCGACGCTGACAATCTGAATGATCTCGTCTTTATACTTAAACAGCGCGACGATCGATTTATCATCAGACTCAACATATTCAACATTATTCTGGTCTACCTCGACGGAGTTGATCACTTCCGAAACAAGAAGCGAAAAGTGAAACTCAGATGACTTGAGTGTGACCTGACGCGCCTTGAATAAAGACTCGTCCACAAACTCGGCACTTTTATCCAGGAGGTAAGAGAAGTCTAATGTGCATACGATTGAGCCTTCTATCGAGCATAAACCGCGAATAGCATCGGGAGTCATCGCCATAGGTGTAATATCCTGCACACGCAAAATCTGTTCAACCTCATTGGTATTGATTCCGTAATAACAGCCTTGTTCTTTAATGATTAAGACTTCTTCTATAATGTCATTCATTTTTGTTCCTTCCTGCTTGGCATCTTAGTCTTTTTGTGAAAGGAGTCACGGCCCTGTTCTTTCCCGGCATGGGAAGAACAGAAGAAAGCACTCTACAAAGCAGAGCTGCCTTCGGTAATGACCCCATACAAATCCAAATCAGATTTTTGAGCATTTTTCTTAGCTTGGCATTGAGTGTTCGCCACCCTTTGCGAAACTGAAATCAACCGATCTGCAGTTCGTCTGCCATGACCGCCAGCTCTTCAACACCTTCACCAATATGGGAAATTGTCTCGATGATAAGCTCAGAAGCCTTACGTGATTCCATTGCATTTTTAGCCGACAGTTCGACAGCTTTTTGGATCTCGTTGATACCGATCAGTACAGAGTCAAGACCTTCAAGGTTCTGATCATTGATCACTTTCAAACCTGTATAACGCTCAAGCAACTCCACCAGCATATCGATGATCTTGTCCATCTCGGAGACAAGGCTCTCAAGACGTTTTTTCTCACCGTCTTGCCCCTCTAAGAGATCAGCCCAGTCATCCTGGACCATGGCGATCTCGGCGTTCATGCCTTCGATGGTATCATTGATTTTTTCCGTATTAGACTCTGAATCTTTGGCCAGATTGCGGATATCCGCAGATACGACTGCAAATCCTTTTCCAAAATCGCCTGCGCGGGCAGCCTCAATCGAACCGCTGATCGCCAGCATATTCAGCTGAATGATAGAGTTGGAGATATTTCCGACGGTCTTATCGACATTCTTGGTCTCTTTAACGATAACGACGAGTTCGTCACTGGCACCCTTGCCCTCATTCATGGAGTTCATGACTTCGTTATTGATATTGACCATTGACCCTTTCACTTCGGCAAAGGAGACCTTCAGCAGATCAAAATTACGGCGTGCAATCTCGATAAGCTTGTCGATATCCTTAGCCGCATCGATACCGCCTTCAATACTCTCTTTGTTTGAGAGTGCCGATTTGTTGGTAGAGTGTGAGGAAGACTCGATCTCATTCAATGCAGTCGTCACCTGTTCCAACGCCACCTGTATCTCTTCCATAGAACCGCCGATACTATCGGCCGATGTCGCAATGTCCTCAGCCGACTTCGCTGTATCCGTAGAGAACTTCAGCTCTTCCGCAAGGTTGCTTAACTCCTTGATGTCCCCTTCGGTCTGTGCCAATGCCGTTGACTGCATTTCGATACCGTTGAGTGTTTTCTCAACAGAGAGTGCGATACGACCTGAGGCTTCAGCGATCTCTCCTGAACCCTCATTAACGCTTGAAACATAATTTCCCAGCTTCTGAGTGACCTGAGAGACTGATTTTGCCGCTTCTACAGAATAAACAGCGATTTTTGTCAACTCTTCCATCTTTAGACTCAGTTTCGTAGAGGTCTCTCCCGTAGTACTGATAATATCCGTAGTGTTTATAATATTTTTAATGATGGCATCAATACTGCCTTGGATCTTATTGACAAGTTCAGAGATAAACTCGGCATTTTTTTCACTTTCGGCAGCAAGTGCACGTGTCTCGTCAGCGACCACGGCAAAGCCCTTGCCGTGTTCTTTTGCACGGGATGCTTCAATCGCGGCATTCAAGGCCAAAAGATTTGTCTGATCGGCAATCTTGGCGATAAAGCCGACCGCTTCACCGATGTTCTGAGAACTGACCTTAAGCTCTTCACTTTTTTTCGATGAAGACTTCGCAATACCGACTGCGCCCGTCATACGTTCTACGGAGCCGTTGATCATCCCGACCGCATTCATGATCGTATCACCCGTAGCAATGGTGGAGTTGATCACGGTATCGATATTATTCCCCATGCGGTTAATATTATTATTGATGCCTTTGACATTTTTAAGGGCCTGTTCGCTTGCACCGCTGTTCTCTTCTGCAGCCGTTGCGATCTGCTCCATTGAAGACTTCAACTCTTCGATGGCCGATACTGACTCCTGCGCGTTATCCAGGATGTTCGTAGCAATACCTGAAATACTTTCTGAGATCTGTTGCTGTTTTGCTAAGGTACGCTGACGACGCTTATCGCTTCCGCCACCCGTAGTGGCAACACTTTTTGATGATGAACCGCTTTTTATTAATGCCATAAATATCTCCTAATCTAATGTCGCATAAAGCTCTTCAGCTTTTTTAATCTCTTCGCGCGATGGTTTAACACGGATAGAAACATACTTCGTATTCCCATTCTTATCTATTGAACGAAGCACGGTCGCATATACCCAGTAATATCCGCCACCCTTACGGGCATTTTTAACATATCCTGTCCAAAAACCTTTGGCCTGAACATCATCCCACAGCGATTTAAACGCGGCACGAGGCATATCAGGATGTCTTACAACGTTATGCGGTTGACCAATAAGTTCCTCTTCCGTCATATTCGCAATCTGTAAAAAAGAATCGCTTGCATACTGCACTATCCCTTTTTCGTCCGTCTCCGAAAGAAGATAGAGACTATCATATAAGACCTCACCATCGTCTAAAAAGGTGAGCCCGTCATGATTTGAAACATCTTTTTTAGCCATAATGTACCCCTAAGTATTTTAATTCTTAGGCTAGCATATCGCTATAAAGCTGAATTTACATTAAAAAGAACCGAGCCATCCTGTTTAAAATCTCACATGACACCTTTTGTCTATCTTTAAAACCAAAGAAAAGCCCATACACAGGGGGTCTTCCGACAAGATTTAATGTAATTTAAGAACAATCAACAAAAAAAAACAGTACTTAAAAACAACAGTATAGTAGAGAACCCGACAGATACTTCAGTTAGTCATAAAAAAAGGATTCATCCGGTTAAAAGAGGCAAAAATATAGAGAAGACTCCAGAAGGAGACTCTCTATTAAAATATAGAAGGATTAGATGTTGTCGCGGATGTCTAGTTTTGCAATAAGTGCATAGTAACCATCTTTGTTTTTACGTTTAAAATAACGCATCAAACGACGACGTTGTCCAACAAGTTTAAGAAGACCAAGACGTGAAGCATGATCTTTTTTATGTGTTTTCAAGTGTTCAGTAAGTTCTGAAATACGCTTGCTTAATAGTGCAATCTGAACTTCTGATGAACCAGTATCACTTTCTGTACGAGCAAATTCTTTTACAATTGCTGCTGTTTTCGCCGAATCTAAAGCCATAATTGACCTCCCTGATTGGTATATTGATTTCCCAAGAATTTGAGATTCGGGATTATAGCCAGGTTTTTATTAGACTTTGTTGAAATGCTCCTCCTCCAGAACAGCACAGCAAGACCCCTTTCTATCTTCGCTTATAGAGAAATCAAAGCAGACAAAATCTATCTTTTATCTATTTTATGTATAATACCCCTTATATACTCTAAGGACTTTTTATATGTTAATGACGCGAGCAAGCGAATATGCGCTTTTATCTTTAGTAACATTGGCCACAGCTACTGATCCTATGGATACCGAAACATTAGCACACGACCTTGGCATCTCTAAAAGTTTTTTAGCCAAGATCCTGCAGTCCTTGGCACGCCACGGTATTTTGAAGTCCTACAAGGGCGTTAAAGGCGGTTTTGTACTTATTCAGCCCAAAGAGGAGATCACGCTTTTAACTATCATGCAAGTCGCCGAGGGTAAGGCACCGGCTGTCTTTGATTGCGCGACAGGCGTGGGGAACTGCCCTGCCGAAAAAGAGGACTCCTGCCATATCTGGCCTTTTATTCATAATCTTCAAGGCAAGATTGACGGCTTTTTGGCAGGTATGACTCTGGCTGATATTATGGAACAAAAGTAGCATAGACGGTGGCAAAAAAGAAAACAGCGATCTTAGGGCAGGTCACACCTCTTCTTGAGTTTATAGTTCGTTCACGTGACCTGAGCATTGTCTTTTTTGTCATGGCCATACTTGCGATTATTATCGTACCGCTTCCAAGCGCCCTGCTTGATCTGATGCTGACCGTCTCTATCTCTATTGCCGTTTTGATTATTCTTATCTCTCTTTATATTCCTAAACCAACAGACCTGACAACCTTTCCGACGCTTATCCTGATTATCACCCTTTTCAGGCTCTCTTTAAATGTTGCGACAACGAGGATGATTTTAAGCCACGGTCATGAAGGTCCTGACCAGGTCAGTGAAATCATCTCCAGTTTTGGAGACTTTGTCGTAGGCGGGAACTATGTCATCGGGATTATTGTATTTTCGATTTTGGTACTGATCAACTTTATGGTTATCACTAAGGGTTCTACGCGGGTTGCTGAAGTTGCTGCACGTTTTACCCTTGATGCGATGCCCGGTAAGCAGATGGCCATCGATGCGGATTTGAATGCCGGTCTTATCGAAGAGAGCGAAGCCAAAACACGCCGTGCCGCGATCTTGCAGGATGCGAACTTTTACGGAGCCATGGACGGTTCGGCAAAGTTTGTTAAAGGTGACGCAATCGCCGGTATCATCATCACTATCATCAACATCATCGGCGGCTTTTTAATCGGTGTTTTTCAGCATGATATGAGTGTGGCTGATTCAGCCTCGGTCTTTACGATCTTGACCATCGGTGACGGACTTGTTTCCCAGATCCCTGCTCTTGTTATCTCGACTGCCACAGGTATCATGATCACAAGAGCGTCAAGTGATCAGAGCAATTTTGCCGAAGGTACGATCAATCAACTTATGGGAAATGCCAAGACCCTGCTGATTGTGGGGGGTATCATGGTCATGTTTGCCATGGTGCCGGGTCTTCCGACTCTCTCTATGGGATTTGTCGGTCTGGTTTTTCTGGCCATGGGCTACCTTCTTTTGCAACACGAACGCGGAGAGCTTCGCCTCTTTCAAGACACTGTCTCTTATACACATCT
>CAXGZT010000142.1:0-6576 GCA_964014335.1 uncultured Campylobacterales bacterium
GACTCAAGAGGGATATGATAAGCTTACTGAAGAGTTTAAGTATCTCAAAGATATAGAAAAGACCAAGGTCAATGCAGAAAAACAATAGGCTGCAGCACAAGGTGACAGAAGTGAGAAAGACGAGAATCACGCAGCTAAAGAAAAACTCCGCCATATTGACAAGCGTCTCTTCTTTTTAAACAATCACATTCAAAAGTCTAAAATTATCGATCCTGCAGTTCTCTCGGATGAGAAGGTCCATTTTGGTTCTACGGTAAGAGTCCTTAATCTTGATACAGATGAAGAAGAAGCTTATACTATTTGCGGCGTTTTAGAGAGCGAACCAGAAAACGGGCTGATCTCCATTCATGCGCCCTTGGCAAAGAAGATGCTAGGCAAGAGTGTTGAAGATGGGTTTATTATCGAACTCCCCAAAGAAAAAAAAGAGTATGAGATTGTGAAGATTGAATATATTCCTATCTTTGAGCTGAAGAAAAACATTAGAACTGTCGAGGATTATAGTTTTAATTAAGAAAAAGCAGAGAAAGACTCAGTTCTTTAGCCACTCCCGTTTAAAACGCATATTTCTCGTATTTCAGTTGCTAAGCTTGAACGGCCGCGGCGTGACTCTCCATAAGAGATTGGTCAAGTTGGTCTAGCGAGGTTGTGTTTAACATCTCTTCAAGCACCTGTTTAGGCAAGACATAGCTTTCATGCAGAGAGCAGGGGCTGTTTTCATTACATACACTTTCTCCAAGCGCACAGTTTGAACAGTTGTTTTCATCAATGGCATCAAGAATATCGACAAGAAATATCTCATCTGTATTTTGATTAAGTAAAAAACCGCCATTACGTCCTCGAGTCGCCTTGAGCACCTCTGACTTGGCCAGCTTGGTCAGAAGCATAGTGAGGTATTTATATGGTATGCCTGTTTCTTCGTGTATATGTGTCGCTGAAAAGAGGGCATTAGGGTCTTTGGCCATGAAAATAAGTATTCTAAAGGTATATTGCGCAGTTTTACTAAACATGGGTCAACTTTATTGTTTTTTTTAACGAATCCTTGGATTCTAGCGTAAATGTATTTATATGTTCATATAAAGTAAAAAGCTATATTTTTACTTATAGCTGTTTTAAAGGATTTCCTAAAGCAATTTTTAGCACATTTTAACTATAATCACGGCCTTGGACTTTTTGTATAAAACTTTTGCATGTAGGTTTTGTACAAAAAGTCTATTAATATAACCTAAGGAAGCCCCGTGAGCTACGAAATTGAAAACATCGAAGAAGCTTGTTCAACACATAAGATCTCTAAAGAAGAGTATCAAAATATCCTGCAGATCATGGGTCGTGAACCAAATATGGTCGAGCTTGGAATTTTTTCTGCAATGTGGTCTGAACACTGTTCATATAAGTCTTCAAAAGCCCACTTGAGCGGTTTCCCTACTAAGGCTCCATGGGTTATCCAAGGTCCGGGCGAGAATGCCGGTGTCATCGATATCGGTGACGGATACGCGGCTGTTTTTAAGATGGAGTCACACAATCACCCTTCATTT
The DNA here is from genome assembly GCA_964014335.1 of uncultured Campylobacterales bacterium. Taxonomy (GTDB): domain Bacteria; phylum Campylobacterota; class Campylobacteria; order Campylobacterales; family Sulfurimonadaceae. The sequence continues at coordinate 1,533 of CAXGZT010000142.1, forward strand.
ATCGAACCCTACCAAGGGGCAGCTACAGGCGTCGGCGGGATCATGCGAGATGTATTTACTATGGGAGCACGTCCGGTGGCAAGCCTTAACTCCCTTCGCTTCGGAAATGTTCTAAAGGATGATGCCACGGCTTCCCACCAGCGCTTCTTGGTCCGCGGTGTTGTTGAGGGAATCGGCGGATACGGTAACTGTATGGGTGTCCCGACTATTGGCGGCGAAGTCAGTTTTGATGAGTGCTATAACGGAAACATTCTTGTAAATGCGTTCAATCTAGGTATCGCAAAATCAGACGAGATCTTCTACGGTAAGGCTGAGGGTATCGGTAATCCAGTTATGTATGTCGGTTCAAAGACCGGACGTGATGGTCTTGGCGGTGCCGTAATGAGTTCGGACTCATTTACGGAAGAGTCGAAATCCCTTCGTCCTACAGTTCAGGTGGGTGACCCTTTTACAGAAAAGCTTCTTCTTGAAGCATGTTTGGAACTTTTCAAAACAGATTATGTCGTCGGTATCCAGGATATGGGCGCGGCCGGTCTGACTTCATCTTCGTTTGAGATGGCCGGACGATCCGGTTCGGGGATGATTATGCATCTCGACCAGGTCCCGGCTCGAGAAGAGGGGATGACCCCTTATGACTTTATGCTCTCTGAATCACAAGAGCGTATGCTCATCTGTGCTAAAAAAGGTTCAGAGCAGGCAATCATCGATATCTTTGAGAAGTGGGACCTTGATGCGGCTGTTATCGGTGAGGTGACAGCCACAGGGAAGAGGGAACTTTTCTGGAACGGCGAGAAGTGTGCAGATGTTCCTGTTGACCCGGTATCCGAAGAGGCACCGTGCCTTCACCGTCCGATGAGTAAACCCGCCTATCTTGAAGAGGTCAACAAGGTTAAGATTACGGACTTTGACGCTGTGACGAACCAGGTAGCCTTTGAAAAACTGATGTCTTCCATGGAAGTTGTTGACAAGGCGTGGATTTATGAGCAATATGATTCCATGGTACAGACAAATACGATCAAAAAGGGAGGGAGTCTTGATGCCTCTGTGATTCGTGTCAAAGAGAATGGCAAAGCTTTGGCGATGAGTTCAGACTGTAACGTGCGTCACTGCTACATCGATCCAAAAGGCGGGGCGGCAGCCGCCGTTATCGAGTCGGGTCGTAATGTCGCGATGACGGGTGCTCAACCTCTGGCGATCACGGATTGTCTAAACTACGGTAATCCTGAAAATCCGGAAGTCATGTGGCAGTTCGGTGAGGGTTGTCTGGGTATCAAAGAAGCATGTTCAGCGCTTAACACACCCGTCATCGGCGGGAATGTCTCTCTATATAACGAGACAAACGGTGTATCGGTCTTTCCGACGCCGTCTATCGCAACGGTCGGGGTAAATGATGATGAGAACGGGGTCTTGATGAACTCATTTCAAAAAGAGGGCAACGTATTATACCTTCTGGGGGAGACCAAGTCCGAGTTTGGCGGATCCCTTTATATGAAAGAACTGCATGGAAAAGTAGCAGGTGTTCTTCCGGAGATCGATTATGATAAAGAACTGAGCCTTTGGAATGTTGTCATCAATGCGAATAAAAAAGGTCTCTTGGCCTCTGCTAAAGATTGTTCATCAGGCGGTTTGGCTGTGGTTATCGGTAAGATGGCGGCAGTAAGCAATATGGGTGCAAATGTGGCCTTAACAGCAGAAAAAAATGTAATCGATATCTTCTCGGAGAGTTTTTCCCGTGCAGTCGTCGAAGTAGCGCCTGAGAATGCTCAGGCCTTTGAATCGATGGTGGAAGGTATCAGTATCGAAAAGATCGGAACTGTCGGCGGTGACAAAGTCGTTATTAATGATGTCTGTATGGATATGGCTGAACTCAAGGCATTGTATTTCGACACCTTTAAAAAAGTTATAGAGCAAGATATCTAAGACTTCTACATTCAAAAAGCCTTTTGGGCTTTTAGTACATACTCTATTCTTGAAAAAACTCTCTTTTATACGATATCTTTTGTTTTAAGGACTAACTGTATTTTAGAAATAGAGACCTTGTCGCCAACAAAGGTGTAGCTTCTTTTGATTTAATTGGGCATAATAGCTTTATGAAGATTCCAAAAAGCGGCAGAGATATGATTTCATTTATAGTCATCATGAGTAGTACCTATCTGGCGATATGTTTTTTACTTTTTCTTCTTCAGCGCCAGATGATCTATTTTCCCACTGCAGAAGTGAAGGCACCCGGCAGTGAGGATATAATACTCGATACGGGGGAGGTACGTATCAAGGTCTGGGTAATCAATCCGGGCAGGGAGAAAGCACTTATCTACTTCGGCGGAAATGCCGAGAACGTTGCGTATAACATAGATGACTTTAAGAGGCTTTTCTCCGAGCGTACGGTCTATCTTATCAACTACCGAGGTTACGGGGGCAGCAGCGGGTCTCCTCATGAAGAGGGACTGTACAGTGATGCTCTTTTTGTTTATGATCATTTTTTGAAACGCCACAGTTCAGCCGCCGTGATGGGCCGCAGTGTCGGTTCCGCGGTCGCTACCTATCTCGCTTCCAGGCGCGACACCGAAAAGCTCATTCTTGTTACGCCCTTCGACAGTGCGGTAAGTGTGGCTAAAAATCTCTACGGCTTTTTTCCGATGAGCCTTATTATACAGGAGAAGCTTGATTCGGTCGGGAGAGCCGCCAAGATCACTGCAGACACACTGATCATAACTGCAGACGAGGATAAGATTATACCCTACAAGAACACGGCTAAACTTGCCAAAGCTTTTAAAAAAGAACAGCTTCAGATGGCTTTGCTCAAAGAGGTAGGGCACAATACCGTCCATCTGCATCCCGATTATAGGAAAATTATTAAAGAGTTTATCAGATAGTTCCCGATATTTTGGAAGTTTTATGATAAGTTTTAGTTTTGATATATTTATCGATAAGAAACTTGACTTTGTAAAATGATAAAAATCTGTTATAATAACCGCGATGAAAGATGAGGCGCGAGTTCATCTTTGGGTATGTTACGAGTAAGCTCTGCTAAACCGAAAGACTCACCGATTTTGATTCCACTTTACGAAGTGTATTTTTTTAAAAGGTATTACAATGGCAGAATTGCTAAACGGAACTGTTAAATGGTTCAATGATGAAAAAGGCTACGGATTTATCCAGCAAAATGACGGCGGAGCTGATGTATTCGTACATTTTCGTCAAGTAAATAACACAAGCGGTGGTCGTGTCTCTTTGACTGAAGGCCAGGCTGTAACTTACGAAATCGGTGAAGGTCAAAAAGGCCCTCAGGCTGAGAACGTAACAGCAGTATAATATATACTGCCATACAGGCTTCTGGCCTGTATATCTATCTTCTTCTTATATCTTCCAGTATTTTTTTGATCTCAAAAACCCTAAAATCAATTTTCAAAATATTTTTATCTGAAGCTCTATGTACATCAAAAAGTGGTTCGATTGTCGTTTATTACAAAAATAATACAAAAATAGTTGCAAATTGATAAAAAAATGTTATAATATGTTCGATGAAAGATGAGGCTCGAGTTCATCTTTGGGTATGTTACGAGTAAGCTCTGCTAAACCGAAAGACTCACCGATTTTGATTCCACTTTACGAAGTGTATTTTTTTAAAAGGTATTACAATGGCAGAATTGCTAAACGGAACTGTTAAATGGTTCAATGATGAAAAAGGCTACGGATTTATCCAGCAAAATGACGGCGGAGCTGATGTATTCGTACATTTTCGTCAAGTAAATAACACAAGCGGTGGTCGTGTCTCTTTGACTGAAGGCCAGGCTGTAACTTACGAAATCGGTGAAGGTCAAAAAGGCCCTCAGGCTGAGAACGTAACAGCAGTATAATTTATACTCTTATACAGGCTTTCGGTCTGTATAATCTCTTCCTTGAAACTCTACTGTTTTAAACCCTATATTACTATTTCTCTAAAAGATACTTTCCTAGAGCCATAAGACTTTCGTCGATTTCATAGGGCTTTGCATTGATCTCGTTGATATCTTTGAAGTCAAAGGCACCATTGTTATAACAGATGACGGAATTCATCCTGCCTGAGATAAGCGCATCGATCGCATAAGTACTAAATTGATAGGCCATCAGGCGCTCTCTAACGGTTGGGTTTCCTCCGCGCTGAATATGGCCCAAGGTAGTGACGCGGGATTCAAAACCGATCTCGTCTTCAAACCATTTTGAGATATCCTTGGCGTTATCCAAGCCTTCTGCAATAATCGCAATAAAATAGTTCCGACCCTGTTCGACCTCTTTCAGGTAGCGCTTCTTGAGATGTTCAAGAGAGTAGGGGATTTCAGGGATAAGACACATCTCGGCCCCTGAGGTAAGTGCGGAGACAAGAGCGAGATAACCGCAGTCTCTTCCCATGACCTCTATGACAAAAGCACGCTTGAAGGAGGAGGCCGTATCACGAAGGTTGTCAGTTGCCATCTTGATAACGTTTAGGGCCGTGTCTACGCCAAGGCAGTATTGAGTACCGTTGATATCGTTATCTATAGTAGAAGGAATTCCGCAAAAGGCGATATTATGTTCTTTAAAAAAAAGATCTATTCCTCGAAAAGAACCGTCTCCTCCAAGAACGACAAGTTTATCAATACCAAGCCTTTTCAGATTTTCTGCCGCCTTGGCTCTAAACTTTTTTTCTTTAAATCGATTTGAGCGGGCCGAATAGATCTTTGTTCCACCCCTGTGGATGATACCTGTGACATCATCATAGGACGCTTTTTGAATGTTGTTGTCGATGAGCCCTGAATAGCCGCCGTATACGAAATAAGGCTGAAGGTCGTTTGAAAAACTATACTCTACAAAACGTTTGATGGCGGGGTTCATGCCGGAGACGTCTCCGCCAGAACACAAAATTGCAATCTTACTCATAATTAAGTCCTTAATGGAGTTTTATAATTGGATTTGAGACGGGTTGAAAACCTCTATTGGAATAAAACTTGGCATTTTCAATGTCCTTAAGCTCGTAAGCCTGTCTCTTATACACATCTGACGCTGCCGACGAAAGTGTCGGTGTAGG
>CAXGZT010000143.1:0-6556 GCA_964014335.1 uncultured Campylobacterales bacterium
ATTTTTTCATGGGTCAAGAGAGCAAGGATATCGATATAGAGGTTTATGAGATAAACTCTCTAAACAGCTTAAAGTCCGCTCTTGAATCCTTGGCTCCCGTTTACGAGGTGGGCAAAAGCTTCGGGGTTCTAAAAATACGGCTGGACAGTTATGACTTTGATATCTCTCTACCCCGGACAGAAATCAAAACAGCAAAGGGACACAAGGGCTTTCATGTCCAGACAAACGCATATTTAGACTTCGCAACGGCCGCTAAACGTCGCGACTTTACCATGAATGCTATCGGTTATGATATCGCAACGCATACTTTCATGGATCCCTATAACGGACGCGAAGACATATCAAAGGGTATCGTTCGTCATATTGATGACAAGAGCTTTGTCGAAGATCCCCTGCGCGTGCTTCGGGCTGTCCAGTTTGTCGCGCGTTTTAATTTCAAACTCCATACTAACACCTTGAAACTATGCCAAGATATGGTAAAAAACAGGATGCTCGACGAGCTGCCGGAAGAGCGTGTTTTTGAAGAGTATAAAAAACTTCTGCTCAAGGCAGAGAAACCCTCGGTCGGCTTTGAACTTTTGGATGAGATGAACGCGCTCTTTCCCGAATTGAAAGCGCTTCAAGGCATTCTCCAAAATGAGAAATATCACCCCGAGGGCGATGTCTGGACACATACAATGATGAGTCTTGATGCCATGGCCGGACTCAAAACAGGCGACAATAGAAAAGATATTGTCCTTATGCTGGCGGTCTTATGCCATGATCTGGGAAAAGCGGAGACTACAGAAGTCATCGACGGCAAGATACGCTCTCTCGGACATGAAACCTTCTTAAAGCCGACCATCTCTCTTTTAAACAGGCTGAGCAGGGAGAAATCTTTGCTTGAATCTATAACTCCCCTTATCCAGCAACACCTGATGCCTTCTCAGCTCTATAAACAAAAATCAAAGAGTCCCGCCATCAGACGTCTCTCAACGAAGGTCAATATAGAAGAGCTTGTCCTCCTTGCCAGAGCCGATCATCTTGGACGCACTACGCAGGATGCCATAGAGGGAGTATATCCGGCCGGTGAATGGCTGCTTAAAAAAGCGCAAGAGCTGAATGTTCGGCATGAAAAGCCCAAAGCCTTTTTGCGGGGCCGCGACCTCATCCAGGCCGGTATGACCCCAGGAGCAGAGTTTAAAACCATACTGCAAAGAGCTTATGAGGCCCAGATCGAAGGAGAGATAAACTCCCGCCAAGAAGCGACAGAGTGGCTAAAAACTATACTCTAGCCTGGGACTACGGTAGTACTGAAAATCTGGGACTAAGCCTGTCTCAACGGATGGGAAATTAAAAGTTTGAAAAAAGCTCAGACCCCTTTTTTCTTTTTGTTTTTTTTATCAGACCGCACCGAATGTATCCAGAGCCAGTTTACAATGTAATACCCGCTTATAGAAAAGAGTACCGAATAAAAAGCAGTCCCGACATACAGGGGGACAAAGATATCCCCTATATTTTGCGTAAACCAGTCCATCGAAAGCTGTATATCGTTCACGCCGTCCTGCATTAACAGGAGATTACCCGTCAGGTATTCGATATAATAGATAAAAGGCATGGTAAAGGGGTTGGTGATCCAGACCAGAGAGACACCTATTGGCACATTAAAGCGGAAAAACGGGGATACGATGACAACCGCCAGCATCTGCATCGGCATCGGGATCATAGCAATAAAAAGCCCCACTAAAACGGCACGCGAGACCATTCTCCGGTTGACGCTTAGAAGATCTCTGGGAATATTGTACTTCTTCATCACCTCGTCAAGCTTGGGGTGCGACTTCTTTTTTTTAAAAACTTTACGTATCATAACAAATCATTATTTTTTACTAATTATATCTATTTATACTACTCTATCTAGAACAATTTATGATTAAATTGTAAAATGTTAAAAATATGTGTTATATACAGCTTATATCCAAGGGGAGAATGATATAAGCCGGCTTTAGTATAGGAGAATAAATGAATGAAGAGAGTCAAAGGCAAGGGGAAAGGCCTTTTCTCTCTTTCTGCTAGTATTTTAAATAACTCTTGTGTGGTAAATGTGTGGCGTTTGCAAGATAATAATGAAAACGCTTCTTCTACCGAAAAAAGAGATCAACTCTTTCTGTTTTTAGGATAATCATAATGGATCATCTCTCCTTTTTTGATCTCTTTCCAGAGGCAGTCAAAAGCAATCTGCACCACCGAACAGGTCGGCATACGGACCTTCTCTCCGCTTAAACCCTCTGCCAAGTTCTCCCAGGTAGGATTATGGCCCACCAGCATAAGGTCTTTGACCTTTTCATCCGTCTTCCGGACAAGATCCATTATCCTCTTTTCGCTCGCATCATACAGCTCGCGGTCTATAAGCAGTTCACACTCCAGGATATCTGCAAAAACCTCAGCCGTGCTCTTTGCCCGAAGTGCAGAAGAGGAGATTATCATATCCGGTCTATAACCGTGCTCTTTCAGTCTTTTTGCCATGAAAGGAACATTTTTCACTCCTCTTGCGTTCAACGGCCGTTCATGGTCTGATGCGGATGTGGACCAATCCGACTTGGCATGTCGTAACAAGAGAAGACTATGCATCTTTTTCACTCATGTTTTTCAGACATTTTATCACCTTTTCGGGCTCCAGGCGTTTGGTGTAGTCTGCATCCACAAAAGCCAGTTCGACGATTCCTTCCGAATTGACCACATAGGTAGCAGGTATTGGTATCTCATGTGTTTCATCTCCGTTAAAAGCGGGAATATCGACATCAAACCCTCTATACAGAGCCTGTAACTGCTCGTCCAAAGTATAGACAAGCCCTAATTTACGCGAATACCTGTTTCCTATATCACTCAGGACTTCAAAGCTCAGAGAATGCTTTTCGATGGAAGAGAGAGAGTTGTCAGGCAGATTGGGAGAGATCGCCACCAGCTGGGCACCTTGCGCATTAATCTCAGAAGCGGCATCCTGAAAAGCTCTTAGTTCGAGGTTGCAGTAGGGACACCATCCCCCTCTGTAAAAGTTGATGACCAAAGGACCCTTGCTGAGCAGGGTATCCGAAGAGATCATTTTCCCCCTGGCGTTGGGCAGAGAGAAGCTCGGAAGTCTCTCTCCCGTTTTAAGACATCTTTTTTCAATACCCGAGTCTATAAGCCTTTGAGTCGCAGCTTTCATAGTCTGCACAACCTCATCGGGTACCTGCTCCATAAACTCTTCTCGCATTTTTCGAATATCGTCATGTAAACTCATCTGCTTCTCCTTATAGATCAGCACATATCTTAGCATCGAGAATATATAAGCGGATTAAGCTAAAGCATATGATTATAAATAAAATTTATTTTTAAGAGGATAAGCAAGACATTGACTTATACCCTAAGGGAGTGATATAAGCCGGCTCTGGTAGAATAAATGAATGAAAGAGGTTAAAAGGCAAGGGGAAGAAGCCTTTTTCTCTCTTTATGGATGTATTATAGATACCCTATGTGTGGATAATGTGTAGCCTTATTGAAATCTGCGTAGGAACTCAATAGAGTTTTCACTCCGTAAAATCGTTTATACCGGATTTCTAGGCTCCCTTTACTACCGAGCTGTCTATCTCTACAACCGTATGTACATTCCCGCGTGGATTAAAATCGGCCGTGATCTTCATATACTTGGGCTTTAGTTTGGCATCTAAAACATCATAGATCTCATTTGCCGTGTTTTCATGCGAGATATTACGGTTTCTGAATGAGTTGATATAAAGCTTTATGGCCTTTAACTCTACGACGAACTCATCGGGCGTGTATTCTAAATATATCGTCGCATAATCCGGATATCCGCTTCTCGGGCATAAACAGGAGAACTCCGGCAGAGTCATCTTAATTAGATAGTTTTTCTTATGCTCGTTCGGCCATATCTCCAGATCTTTCTCCACATCAAACTCTGTTACTATTTTTTCACCATATTTCATGCCAGATCCTCTTCTAATTTATCATAGTTTATAATTTTTGAGACTATATTACCTTGAATATAGTCAATCTTCATCTTTTCATATGAATCTTTCAACTCCTTGGTATCTACCATCTTGATCCAGGACTTCATCTTCAACTCTTTGCACATACCTATGTAGGCATGCAGGAGCGAGATATAAGCGGGTGAGTCCATATGTTTACCAAAGGGCTTATCAAAACGAATTATATCCACTTCTAGGCGTTTTATATACTCAACCGAAGCATTCAAGGAACCGACATTGTCCAGAACGAAACGTACACCTAAGGCTCTATACTCCTGAATCAGGTCGTTGTAGCGCTTCATGTTCGCATACACCTCTTTTTCGGAAAGGATGATGATAAAGCGGTCAAAGTCCACATTTTCCTTCTCTACCATCTGCTTGAAACGATGCACAAAGCGCCTGTTTCTTAAAACAGAGGGCGAAACATTAAAGGCAAAGGCCACTGAGTCCATTTTCTTGCAGATAAGAAGCACCTTCTCCAAGACAATTTCATCAAACTCTCTCTCATAGCCCAGACGTTTAACGACGGGCATAAAGTGCTTTTGATGAATGATTTTTTCATTTCTGTCTTGAAGCTTTATACTGACCTCTGCAATTTTTTCACTCGAAGAGACGGGTTGAAACATCAAAGAAAAACTGTGATTTTTTATGGCATAACGGATATTTTTCTCAAGCTCCAAAAGAGAGATATCATCTTTTGAGGGGGCCTGAATATGTTCGCCCTCTTCCATCTCGGTCTCTTTGAGTTCGAAGAGCCGTTCGGTCAAGGCAAGAACATCGGGGCTTATACTCTTGTCTACGATAGCCCCTTTGATCTTTATCTCTATATCATCCATAATAAAATCGTCAAACTTTATGCTCATCATCTCTAAAAAAGGTCTGACCGTGTTGTAGTTCCCCTTAAGACCGATGATAAAGTCCCCGCCCTTAAAGTGTCCGATAGGAAATTTGTCAAACTCTTTGTTTACGAAGAACTTGCCTACCTCCCTTGCCACCGTTTCGAGAACCCTGTCTCCCGCCTTCGTTCCGTAACGCGCATTTATATCGGCAAGGTTTTCTATGCTGATTAAAACAAGGCTATACTCCTCGTGTTGAGTAAGCTCTTTTTTTAAAATAGAGACTACTTTTTGCCGCGTAAAGGTATGGGTAATAGGGTCTGTTATCTGCTCATCAAAGCCTCTGTAAATCATATAAAAAATAAAATATATAGAGATAGCCAGGATAAAAATGGCGATGATATAGAAACTTGTCGGGATTTCTGAAAAATAATCGCTCAAACGTACGAACATCAAGATCACGGTAAGCAGAAATAGAGGAAGTCCCGTTCTTAGAGCGAGCATGAAACGGTGTGACCGCTCTTGCTGTTGAGGATAAAGCATCTACGGCCTTTTTAAAAAAGAAGGAACTATCATCTGATGCATATACTCCTCCTTTTTATGATTAAACGTCTAAATGTTTAACATCTTTGGCGTGGGTTTCAATATATTGACGACGCGGTTCAACCTCATCACCCATGAAGAGGTTAAAGGTGTCAGAAGCAATCTCTGCATCTTCGATAGTCACACGCAGAAGAACTCTGTTTTCCGGAGTCATCGTTGTTTCCCAGAGTTGTTCGGGGTTCATCTCACCCAGACCTTTATAACGCTGGATATACGAACCTTTCTTCGCAAAATCTTTCGCTGCTTCCAACATTATCAATGGATCGTTGGTCGAATCGATCTTCCAATCGGAAAGCTTTTCGTAAATGTAATGGGCTTCCGTATAATGCGGTGAAGAGAAAAGTGTGTCATCGATGACCAGCTCTTCCATACCGTCATTTGTCTGAACAAAAAGATGAAGTGAATCTTCACTCGACTGCGATGATAAAATATTATAATTTCTTTCATCCAGGAATTTTTTAACGGCATCAAAAAGTTTTTCATGTGAGAGACCCGCAAGGTCCGGATTCTCGATAAAGTGGCGAATAAGCTCGATAAGAGCATAACGGCGCTCTAGAGATTCAAGAGAAACACGATAATGATCCGCGATCTTCAGATATTCTATCAGATCATTCGTCCCGATATTTTCGATTTCAAGAGATTCTGCACCGTTTTCAATAAGGAAATCATTCATCATCCTGTCATCTTTAAAGTAGATCTCTGTCTTACCTTTTTTATAACGGTACAGAGGCGGCTGAGCCAGGTAGAGATACCCCTCTTCAACGATATGCGGAAAATATCTGAAAAAGAAAGTCAACAGCAGTGTCTGGATGTGTGAACCGTCGACATCCGCATCGGTCATGATAATGATCTTATGGTAACGCAGTTTTTCAGGATTGAACTCTTCACCGATACCGCAGCCCAAAACCGTAATCATATTGGTGATCTCATCTGATTTAAGAATCTTCTCCAAACGCGCTTTTTCTACATTCAAGATCTTACCCTTAAGCGGCAAGATGGCCTGGAATACTCGGTCTCGTCCCTGCTTGGCAGAACCGCCCGCAGAGTCCCCTTCCACCAGGTATAGTCTGTCTCTTATACACATCTCCGAGCCCACGAGACCCACATTGATCT
>CAXGZT010000144.1:0-6502 GCA_964014335.1 uncultured Campylobacterales bacterium
ATAAAGAAAAAAAATCAAAATTGACGATTACCCTGACCTCAGTCGATAACCCCTTGGAGTTTGGTGTCGTTATCGCCAATGAGAACGGAAAAATTGAGAAATTTCTTGAAAAACCGAGCTGGGGCGAGGTCTTCAGCGATACGATCAATACGGGGATTTATGTGATCGAACCCGAGATCCTTGAGTACATCCCTAAAAATGAAAACTTCGATTTTGCCAAAGATCTTTTCCCGCTTCTGATGCGCGAAGGCATTGATCTGATGGCAGGGCATGCCCAAGGGTATTGGCGCGACGTGGGAAACCCGGAGAGTTACCGAGATGTATATGACGATATTCTCACGGAGAAGATAAAAGTAAAGATAGGCGGGGAAAAGACCCGGTTTCCTGACGGGATCCTCTATAGTGAAGAAGAGTATGAGCTTGACCAAAGCATCGAGATTATCGGAACTGTCGTTTTGGGAAAAAATGTCTCCGTTAAAAAGGGGACAAAGCTTAATAATGTCGTCATCGGCGACAATGTCACGATTTCTCAGGACAGCAAGATCCGCAATACCGTCATATGGAATGATGTCGGAATCGGACGCAATGCGATGCTTGACGGCTGCGTGATCTGCAACAATAATGAGATAGGCAAAAATACCACGGCAAAAGCAGGAATGATCTTGGCGGAAGGGTGCGAAGTCGGACAGTTGGTGAGTGTGGAACAAGACGTCACGATCTGGCCGAACAAGGTCATCGAAGACGCTGCGATTATCAGCCATAGTCTGATCCTCGGCAACAAATACAAAAACTCCATTTTTGCGCAAGGGATGGTGGTTGGACAGTCCAATGTAGAGCTCTCCTGTGAGATGGCTACCAATCTGGCGGAGGCCTTTGGTACACAGCTTCCGGTAGGTTCTACCGTCCTTGTCTCACGCGATTATGACAAAAGCTCACGCATGCTCAAACGGGCCTTTGTCGGAGGGTTGCTTTCGGCGGGCATCGATGTCATCGACTATAGCGGCATTCCTTCGGAGATACTCCGCTGCAACCTCTCTGCGCACGATGAGTATGCCGCAGGCGTACATTTTCGTCAAAAGCTGAATAATCCGACGAGTACGGTGATAACCTTCTATAATCATGAAGCGCTGCGTATCGACAGCGAGGTGGCGAAAAAAGTGGAGAAGGCGTTTTTCAAAGAAACCTTCCGCCGTGTGGATTATTCCCGGATCGGCCAGATTCAGGAGTCTGAGCATAGGAAGGAGTATCTGTATTACAAGCAGGGAATGAAAGAGCTTTTTTCCAACAATACATTTAAATCTCAGGACTGCCGTATTGCAGTCGATATGATGCACGGAATGGCCTCAGAGGTCTTCCCCGATGTGCTAAATGACATCGGCGTGGACAACATCATGTTCAATGCCTATCCGGATGAACGGCGTCTGGCCAATATCAAGACCCTGGCCAAACAATCGAAAGAGGATATGAGTGCTGTCATGAAAGCGCTTAAGCTCGATGCCGGCTTTATGCTCTATCCCCACGGGCAGACTATGGATATCATGTGCGATACGGGTACCGTGCTCGGGAAACAGAAAGCACTGCATGTAGTTCTCTTACTTTTGGATATGGAAGCCAAGGCCGAAGGGAGTAAGAAACACGTTTTTCTGCCGACCTGGGCAGCCGATATTGTTCACTTTGACCATCTTGAGATCCAGCGCGGGAAGTATGCGAACTTCAAAGTGGAACAGATGAAGAAGTACGACCTTGTAGCTGCGGGCGAAGGGAACTTCTCCTTTACCGAGTTTGCGACGCACAGGGACTCTATGTATGCGGCCCTGAAGATCATACAGCTGCTGTCGAAGCACGAGGTTACGCTTTCAGAGCTGATCGCTTCTATCCCGAGTTTTTACTATCACATGTCTCAGTCGGTCTGCACACAGGCGCTTAAGGGCAAGATGATGCGTATGTTCCTCGAAGATGCAAAAGGAAAAGAGTCCTCAACACTTGATGGAGTCAAGATATGGCTGGATAAAAATGATTGGATATTAATGATCCCTGATCAGTATAATGATCATCTTAACCTGTATATTCAGGCTGAAAACGAAAAAAAAGGTCAAGCAATCTTGACCGAGTACACTTCCAAAATAGAGAAGTGGTCTAAGTCATAATGGTGAAACCATCGCTTAATATCTGCTTTTTTTGGCATATGCACCAACCCGATTACCGGGGCAGCGATGGAGTGATGAGAATGCCGTGGGTCTTTCTTCATGCGATCAAAGACTATTACGAGATGCCTTGGCTCTTGAGTCTGCATCCGGGTCTAAAGGCGACTTTTAATATCACCCCTCCTCTGATCGAACAGCTTAAGCTGTATGACGATCCTTTGAAAAACGACTATTTTTTATCCCTATGGCACAAACATCCGGGTGAACTCGATGTCGAATCGAGAAGCTGGCTGATCAAGACCTGCAAGTCGACGCAATACGAGACGATGATCAAACCCATAGCCCATTTCAGTGAACTCTATCATAAAGAGGAGCTGAGTGACGAGGAGTTGATCGATTTTGAAGTCGTTTTTATGCTGGCATGGTGCGGAAACTACCTTCGTCGGGAAAACAGTCTCATCAGGAGCCTTTTTGAAAAAGAAAAAGACTATTCCCAAGAAGAGAAGAAAAGGCTGCTTGAGACCCTGAGCTCTTTTGTGAAAACTATCCTGCCTTTTTATGCCAGATTGCAAAAAGAGGGAGTTATCTCCCTGTCTACGACGCCTTATAATCATCCTATCCTGCCTCTGTTACTGGATATGCAAAATGCCAAAATTGCGAATGAAAATACGACCCTTCCTGATCATCCGATCTCATTGAGAGAAGATGCGATTGAGCAGGTTGAGCGTTCTATCGCCTTGTACAAAGAGACATTTGCAACGGCACCCACGGGTTTCTGGCCGGCAGAGGGCGCCGTTGATGAGGAGAGCATTGAGATATACAAACAGAGAGGACTCTCTTGGATCGCCACGGATGAAGCGATTCTGTTCCGTTCTCTCGGAGAGGATGAACGTTCGCTCCTGTACAGGCCCTATGATTATAAGGGAGTGAGCATCGGTTTTCGCGATCATGGTCTGAGTGATTTGATAGGGTTCAATTATCGCTTTAAGTCCGGCGACGAGGCGAGCAGACATTTTATGCGCTCTTTAGAACCCATCGCCTCCGAACAGGAAGATGCGACGGTATTTATCATCCTCGACGGGGAGAATGCCTGGGAGTTTTTTGAAAACAATGCCTATGACTTTTTTACGGCGCTTTATCAGCGTTTTATGCAAACGCCATGGTGTAAAACAGTGACGATGGATGAAGTATCCAGACTTAAGAACAGAGGCGTTCTGGATAAGCTTGCCCCTGGGAGTTGGATACACGGAAATTTCGATACCTGGTCCGGACACCACGAGAAAAACCGTGCCTGGGAGCTTATCTATCAGACAAGACGTGATGTACAGAACTATACCGGAGTAATCTCGGATAAGACGGCAGAGGCCATTAAGTTCCACTTTTTAGCATCCGAGTGCAGCGACTGGTTTTGGTGGTACGGGGATGACCACATGACGGAGTTTGCCTTGGAGTTTGATGCCCTGTTCCGAGAACATCTGATAAGCGTATACCGTCTGTTGAAGATACAGCCCCCGCCGGATCTTTTTGAACCGATCATCTCGGATAGAAGCCGTGTTCCATTTTTGCTCAAACCCCAGGCTTCGATTTCACCTGTTATTGACGGGAAAAACAGCTCTTTCTTTGAATGGTTGGGCTGCGGAAGCGTTGATGAGAGCAAACTCTATTCGACGATGGACAGGGTACGCGGGCCGATTGAAAAGATCTGCTACGGGCATGATGAAAGATCCGTATTTTTGGCTTTTGAGGGAGAGATGAGATCTCTTAAAGTACCCGGACTACAGTTTCAGGTGACGATCGGTGAAACAGGTGAACAGCTGATATTTACCATGGAAAAGCCCTATCATGATGACCAAGCCGAACTCGCTCTGGGTGAACGGTTAGAGATTGCGCTTTCGAGGTCGAACTTCAAAGGGTGTAAGGCCGTGCATCTGCGCTTTGAGATAGTGCAGGAGAACAGCATCGTTCAGACGATGCCGGGTCACGGGTCCCTCTTTATTGATCTGGAAGAGACCTATACGCAGAACTGGTTTGTTTAAATGAAGATCTCATATCAGCGGAAAAAACTATATATTAATGGAAAATAGATGACTAACAAGACAAAACTACTGTTTGGAATTCATATGCACCAACCCGTTGATAATTTCGACTGGGTGATTAAGCACGGGATGGAAGTCTGCTACGGCCCCTTCTTTGAGGTGATGAGCAGGTATCCGGAGTTTCGTTTCAGCGTCCATTGCAGCGGCTGGCTGATGGAGCAGATCGAACACTCCTACCCTAAGCTCTATAAGCAGATAAGGACACTGGCAGAAAAAGGGAGTATAGAGTTTTTCAGTGCGGGCTATTATGAACCGATATTGAGCGTCATCCCTTCCGAAGATCGCGTAAAACAGATCAATATGTTAAACGATTCGATTTCATCAGCCTTCAAGCAGACGCCTAAAGGGCTCTGGCTGACAGAACGTGTCTGGGAGTCGTCTCTTATCCCTGATCTGAACCGAGCGGGCATACAGTATACCGTCATGGACGATTACCATTTTCAGTGTGCTGGGTTTGATGAGGATATCTTAGACGGTTATTATATGAGCGAGGAGGGGGGGAGAGAGATCGCTCTTTTTCCCATCAGTAAAAAACTGCGTTACGCCATTCCATTCTTAAAGGTAGAGAGTGCGATCGAAGCGATCAGGTCCTTCGATAGAGAAGAAGATTCGGCAGCCATTATTTTTGATGATGCAGAGAAGTTCGGCATGTGGCCGGGAACGTATGAGTGGGTATATGAAAAGGGCTGGCTGGAAGAGTTCGTTCAGGCTGTACTAGATGATGAAAAAATTGAGACAATGCATTTTAAAGAGTATTACGATCAACAGCGTACCCGCGGAATCGCCTATCTTCCAAACGTCTCTTATTACGAGATGGGCGAATGGAGTCTTCGTGCGGATGATGCACTCAGGCTTGAAGCATTCAAGCGGGAGATGGGGCATGACCGATATGAGCAAGAGGGGGTCAAGTTTTTAAAAGGCGGAATCTGGAAAAACTTCTTTGTTAAATACGAGGAGAGCAACCGCATCCACAAACGGATGATGGAGCTTTCCAAGGCACGTGACAATGTGGATGAACCCGATTTTGACAGGGCCCTGTACAAGCTTCAGACCAATGATGCACTTTGGCACGGTGTCTTCGGAGGGCTCTACCTTCCCAACCTAAGAGACAATGCCTATCGTTACCTGATCGAAGGCGAAAATGTACGATACGGCAAAAAAAGCGTTTTGGTCAGCGACCAGAATGAGCTCGACGGCTATGAGAAGGTCAAAGCCGTGACCTCAAAGTGCATCTTCCGCTTTGACGGAGCGCAGGGCGGGCAGTTAGTCGAGTTCGATAACCGCAAAGCATGTTTTAACTGGCAAAACACCTTGACACGGCGTAAAGAGGCCTATCATCAAGGCCTGTTTGAAGAGAAGCCCGCAGAAGAAAAACCTGCTGAGCAAGAGGGTATAGACACGATTCATCATGCCAGTATCGAGATCGATGAGAGGCTCTGCGATGCGATTATTTACGACTGGCACTTGAAGAACTCCTTTGTCGACCATATCAGTGATGAAAACTTTAAGGGGGAGAACTTCCGCCGCTGTGATTTTCGCGAGTTCGGCGACTTTGCCAATCAGCCCTTTGAGGTCTCGCTCTCAAAAAACAGGGCGGTTTTTTCTCGTGAGGGAGGTCTCTATCTTCCCGAAAAAGCAGCGACTCAGCTTGAAAAAAGCTACACACCTAAGAAAAACGGTCTTGATTTTGAGATTTCTCTTTCAACGCAGGCGGAAGGAAGTTTTAATTACGTTCTTGAGTATAACTTCCATTTTAGCGATTATGAGACGGTGAGTATTAACGGCGAGCCTTTAGCGCAAGAGGGGAGTGTGATCCGGACTAAGAGTCTTGAGATCTATGACGGGCGTTTGAAGCAAAAGATCACAATTACTTTGGAGCAGAGCTGTACAATCCATTATTTCCAACTGAAGACGCTTTCACAGAGTGAGCAGGGCTTTGACCTCAGTGTTCAGGGAGTCAGTTTTGCTATGGTGCTACCGTTTAGCAAAGCACTGTCCCTGAAAGGCTCTTTGGAGGTAGATGATGTCTGAAATCCGGTATGACCGTATACATGACACCCATGTGATCATCGCTCCGGAACGCTTGCATAGGCCCGACCTCAATAGTGGTGCCAGTGATGAGAAGGCGGCGAATGAGAACTGTCCTTTTTGCGAAGGCAATGAGAGAATGACCCCGCCGGAGATTTTTGCCCGCCGGCATACCGACTCTTTTGAGAATGAAGAAGGTTGGCAGACACGGGTTGTACCTAACCTTTATAAGGC
>CAXGZT010000145.1:0-6468 GCA_964014335.1 uncultured Campylobacterales bacterium
TAGAAGAACTAAAATCTTCAAAACAGTGGCTCAACGATATTTCCAATAGCATGGGAGAAGGAGTTTTTGTCGTTAACGGTAAGGGAGGTTTGCTTTTCATGAATAAAGAAGCAGAAAAACTTTTAGGCTGGAGTTTTGAAGAGATTAAAGGGAAAAATATTCATAATATAATTCATACACACGTAGATTCTGAAAAAAATCAATGTTTGGTTATGAGGTCATATTTAGATAACATATCCGAACATTCAGATGATGAAATATTTCAACGAAAAAATGGTGAAATATTCCCTGTATCAATTACCGCATCTCCTATCCAAACATTAGAGCATCACGGTGGAGCAGTTGTTGTTTTTAAAGATATAACGCACCGTAAGGAGTTAGAGAAGAAACTTAAAGCCCTTGCTCTAAAAGATGCTTTAACCGGTCTTTATAACAGAGGGAGTTTTGATACAAAGTTAAAAGATGAGTTCAACCGTTCAAAACGATATGGAAGAGAACTGTCTTTATTGATGTTAGATATTGATTTTTTCAAAAAAGTCAATGATACTTATGGCCATCAAGCGGGTGACGAAGCATTAAAAGCTATCGCCGATATCATCTCTTCGACAGTGAGACTGACCGATTATTCGGCGCGGTATGGCGGAGAAGAGTTTTTAGTTATTCTTCCTGAGACCGGTAGGGAGAAAGCGGTGGAGGTGGCGGAAAGGATAAGATTGTATATTGAAGAGAAAGAGATAAATGTTTTAGAAGATAAAACCATACACCTTACTGTAAGTATAGGTGTATCTACAAGCTCAAATTGCAATTCAGAAGAGAAGCTGCTTAAAGATGTTGATAGTGCTTTATATAAGGCAAAAGAGGGCGGTCGTAATAAAGTTGTTGGCTAAACAGCTGTATATTCATTTGAATTTTTTAAATTGCGCTAATGAGATGTTTTGTATCTGAAAAAGTATTGTTTTGCCAACATTATAGATTTTTTCTATTTTTTCATAGAGAACAGGTACCTTGTTTTTTTCGTATAGACGGACAGGTTTTAGCTGCTCTAGGTTATAAAGACCTGACATTTGTAATTAAGGTTGTAGATTAATGGTTTTACGGGATATAGGTTCTCTGAACGATTGCTTGCAGTAAAATAAGCTTTTAGAAAAAGCTCTCCGATCGCTTGTTTTAAAAACAATCAAACAAAGCTGATATAATATTCTTATTCCATCTAAGGATAGCTATTAATGTCAAACTCTATTTTTATCATCGCCCTTTTGCTTCTTGGCGGTGCTCTCTATTTTTATCTTAACTACAAATGGAAAAAACGGGAGCAGAAAGTTAATGACTTTGCCTATGAGATGCAGCGTGATTTTGCTGCAAGCACCCAAACGCTCAACAAGGGTGTTGATTATTATAAAAGCGTACAGGATTTTTATGAAGACAGGGGCTATACACTTTCCAAACATCCTGATTTCACGACAGACTTTATCGCCAAAAAGGAGAAGAGTATTCTGTTTATTCGAATACAGGCCCCCCATGACAAGCAGAGCATAACGGCAAAGCTTTTTCAGGTCTTTGTAGGACAAACCGTACTTTATGCCTTGGATAATCCTCTTTATGCCGCTTATGACTTGTCGTGGACATATGTCTGTTCTAGGATGATGTGCGACCGGACAGCTCGTATCTATATGAAACGTTATGAAAATAGATTGAAGTTTGAGTTGATAGAAGTGGAATAAAATCTATAGGGTGAGCAAGCCGTTAGGGCTTACTTTGATTGACGACATTGCGAGAGTGTGATGTCTGCACCCTCGTCTTTGCCGCCTTCTTTGCCGTCAGCGCCAAAAGAGATGATCTCAATCTCCCCGTCTTCATTCAGGTAAATAAAGTTATTCCCCCAGGAGTCTTTCGGTAAAAGTCGATCCGTAAAATAGGCACCGTCTGCATAGTTCTTGTATTTTTTATCATCCGGGTTTGTTGCTAGTGCCTGCAGGCCCTCTTCTGTTGTCGGATAGGTCCCGTTATCGACTTTGAACATGCGTAGTGCGTTCTTGATGCTCTCCATCTGAGTACATACAAGCCCTTTTTTGGCCTTTTCGCTCTGGCCCAAGATATTCGGCATCACGAATGATGCCAGAAGTCCCAAAATTACAATTACGATCATCAGTTCCATTAAAGAGAATGCATTTCTTCTCACGTTTTTCCTTCGAGTAGAGCCCTTTCGGCTCCGGTGTATTTGCGAATATTATACAGTAAAAAGGTTGATATTTGATTACCCTGTGTTAAAATATGGAAAAAAGATCAAAAATGAAAAAAACAGCGCTTATTGTCACTTCCTCTGTCTTTCTTTTTCTTAGCCTCATTTATGTCGCTCTGTTTACGAGCGTGGGAAACAACTTGCTCAAACCGGTTATAGAGGCCAAGGTGAATGAAAACTTGCCGCTCAAGATCAGGCTTTCGGAGTTTCTCTTAGACACGAAGAGCTTGAGGCTTCTTATTGAACTTGACAGTGACAACACTCTCTTGGCACAGGGGAATTACTCACTCTTTGATCAAAGCTTTGATATCGATTACACGCTGGAACTGAACAGCCTCTCCAATATCAAGGAACTTGCGGAGCAGAATCTTTCGGGAAAACTCTTTACGGAGGGGAATATCAAGGGGGATATGGAACTTTTTAAAATAAAAGGAGAGGGGGATCTTGCCCGCAGCCGGACTGACTACGCTGCCGTGATCAAAGAGATGGCCTTGCAGAAGGCGGCCATAAAACTCAAAGATGCTCATATCCAAGAGATTCTTTCTATGACGGGTGAGAAACCCTATGCAGAGGGGAAAATAGATCTGCATGTTCAGCTGAATGATCTGAATCCAAAGGATATGGAAGGTAGTGTTGCCCTGGATGTCAAAGAAGCAAGGCTAAATGCGGAGCTTCTCAAAAAGGAGTTTGGGCTCACGCTTTCAAAAACTTCGCTCAAGAGCGATTTGAAGGCCAAGCTTAAGGGCGAAAGCGTCAAATATCTTTTTACCC
Source organism: uncultured Campylobacterales bacterium (assembly GCA_964014335.1). Taxonomy (GTDB): domain Bacteria; phylum Campylobacterota; class Campylobacteria; order Campylobacterales; family Sulfurimonadaceae. The sequence continues at coordinate 3,011 of CAXGZT010000145.1, forward strand.
TGGACTCCGAACTCGCGAAGTTTTACTCCAAGGGTCAAGTGGAAGTGGGGGCCAGATCGATCGATTCTAATTATCGAGTGCAGATCCAAGAACTCGCTCTTCTAAGGTCTGTGACGAATGCACCCCTGAGAGGACCTTTTTCCACTCAAGGAGATATCAGCGGAGACGAAAAAGAACTCTTGATTAAGGGCAGAAGCAATATTGCCGATTCAAAGAGCTCGTATGATGTCAAACTAAAGGAGCTGAGTCCCTCCAAGGTTATTATCCATATTAAAGATGCCCGTCTGGATAGACTTCTGTATATGCTGGGAGAAGCGCAGTTTGCCAGTGCAAAGATCAACGCGGATATAGAGTTCAATGACCTGAATCCCAAAACGCTTAAAGGGGAGGCCAATATCAGGCTTAGCGAAGGGAAGGTCAATCAAAAGCTGATGTCGAAAGAGTTCAAAATCAAACTGCCAAAAACGAGTTTTAAACTTCAGGCCAGTACAGCCCTGAAGCCGGAAAAGATTAATTACACACTCTCTCTCTCCTCCAATCTGGCGAAGATAAAGTCAAAGGGCGAGGTGAACCCCCAGGACATCAGGACAAGGGCAAGCTACGGTATAGATATTAAGGAGCTTGCTCTGCTGAAACCGATAACCTCTTTACCTCTGCGCGGTCCTTTAGCTACATCAGGAAAGCTCAGCGGGGATAAAAAAGAGCTTGTGATCAAGGGAAGCTCTAATCTTGCAGGCTCCAAAACAGATTATGAACTCATCTTGGAAGAGTTGTCTGCAAAAAGTGCGAAAGTGCTTATGAAAAATGCCGAACTCTCCAAACTCCTTTATCTTCTGGGCGAACCTTCCTATGCGGAGGGAAGACTGAATGCAGAGATTGATCTTGACTCCATCGCTTCACTCAACGGAATACTCAAGGTCGGCGTCTCTAAGGGCCTAGTACACAAAAAAATCGTCAAAAAGAACTTCGATATAAACCTTCCCTACACAAAATTCGATCTCAAGAGTGATGCCACTATAAAGGATGATAAGCTAAGGGCTAAAACGGTATTGAGCTCGAACCTGGCGACACTGAAGATGAATAAGAGTAGTTTTGATATAAAAAGGGTATCCTTTCTGAGCGATTATGATATTTTTATCCCTTTCCTGCAGAGACTTGAGCCGATTCTTGAGAGAAAGCTTTATGGAGAGCTAAGAGCAAATGGAGAGATCAGAAAAGATAAGCAACTCACCCTAACAGCCCACTCCAAGATCTTTCAAGGAGAGTTTAATGCCAAGATCGTAGATGATAAGATAGATGCCGATTTTAAAGAGCTTCATGCTATCGGACTGCTTAAGATGCTGGGCTATCCGGAAGTGATGGACGCCCCTGTTAACGGGACACTTGTTTACAATACAAAGAGCAAAAAAGGGAAGCTTGTTACCCGCTTTGAGAGGGCGGTCTTGACCCGCTCCAAGATGACGGATCTCATACAGGGACTAACCCGTACGGATCTGACAAAAGAGCGTTTTAATAAGGGTTCCTTGGTAAGTGTCATCAACAAAGAGATCATAAATTCAGACTTGAAAATGCAGAGTAAAAGGGCGAGTCTGAAAAGTAAAAAGTTTATCATCAACTCTAAAAAACAGCTGATTGATGCCCGTTTTGCCTTGAAAATAAAAGAGTATCCGGGTGACGTCATCGTGAAGGGGAGTATCAACTCGCCGAAGGTCAAACTCGATGCCAAGTCGATGATAACCCCTCAGATCGAGAAGAAGGTAGGAAAAGAGATCGATAGGTTTTTGAAGAAACTGTTTTAAAAGAAAAGGTCTGTGTAAATACGCTCAGGGGTTCTTGGCAAAATAGCGGTCTATTCCGTTGGCAATGCCAAGAGCCTGTTTTTGCTGGTAACGGTGATTGACCATATTGACGGCTTCTTTTGGATGGGAGATAAACCCAAGCTCTATCAGCACGGCCGGCATCTGTGCACCGACAAGTACCCAAAAAGGTCCTGAACGTACACCATTATCGAGGACATTCTTGTAATTGGGTTTGAGTGAGGCCAGCATGTTCTGTTGCAGGTCAATAGCGAGCTTGTTGGAGGCAAAGATCTTCTCTCTGTTCATCAGATGAAGGGCATCATCCATCCCTCCCCGTTCCATCTTTCCTATATCGGCATTTTCAATGGCAGCCACGCGTTTAGCCCTCTCACTTTTATTTGTTGAGAGAAAGTAAGTCTCGATACCGTGTGCTTTTTTCCGGTTTCTTTTAGGCACGGAGTTCGCATGGATGGAAAGAAAAAGATCTGCTTTTTTCTTATTGGCAAAACGGGTACGTTTGCGGAGCTTCACAAAATTGTCCCCGTTTCGCGTCATATATACCGCATACCCCCGTTTTACAAGGATATCACGGAGTTTTTTAGACAGCTGTAGAACCACCACCTTCTCTCTGTACTTCTTGTGTCCGACTGCACCGGCATCCTTGCCCCCGTGCCCGGGATCGATGACGATGATCTTTCTGGCAAGGTTTTGTTTAATAGGGATATAGCTTAGTTCGCGATTTTCAGATGACATCTTGATCGTCAGTTCGTTTTTGCTGATCTTATATTGATGTTGGATCGGATTGTCATTCTCAAAGACAATTCGGAGTGTTTTCTGATCGAACTGGGCCAGACGTATCTTTTTAACGGAAGAGTGTTTTAAGTGCATTGCTTTTTGCGTTAAAACGGCATATACGTCATAGACCTTCTTGTATTTTTTCTTCTTCTTGTCACTCAAGGTGAAACTGTTGAGCTCTGTTTTTTGTATAGGGCGCGTAAACTTAAGAACCAGCCGCTGGGAGTCTTTCCACCGGATTGACTTAAGCCGATTCTGTTTGGCAGTAGATTTTTTTGCTTTTTGCGGTGCCACTTTTTTGTAAGTGGCTTTTTTTGGTTGTGAAGTTTTTTTCTTTTTTTCTTTGACTTTTTTGAGCTTCTTTTCGTAATCTAAAACGTCGATGTGAAGTTTTTTTCCCGTTTTGACAAGGCCCTTCAAACAGGTCTTGCAAAGCTTGTCATCCTCTTTCATTACCGCACGGATATAGAGGTTTCTGTAGTCATTGTAGGCACGAATAATCTCGGATTTTTTGGAGCTTTTGCTGTTTTGGTCCGCACGCTTGAGGATCTCGGCGTTATCGGCAAAGATTACAGTGGTGAGAAGAAGAAGTCCAAAAAAGAAACGCACAGACTATTCGCCTTGTGTCAATTTCTTCATGAGTTCTTTGACGGAGATGATCTCGTTGATACGATAACCATTCGTCCCGGAGAAGAAAAGACCCAGTTCCAGGTTTCCTTCGTAGGCGTCAGAAAGTCTGTCGGCGATACAAAAGCCGACCTCTTTGGCTTCTACTCCGCGGTTACACGGGGCAACACAGTTGGAGATACATTTGATAGCCGGACCTTCACGTCTTTCAACGAGACCGGTAAGGTTGGTACGTAC
>CAXGZT010000146.1:0-6299 GCA_964014335.1 uncultured Campylobacterales bacterium
TACCCCGACACTTTCGTCGGCAGCGTCAGATGTGTATAAGAGACAGGAAAAAGACCTTATGCGCTCAAAGCTCATTATCGGTTTTGACAGCATGGCACTCTATACGGCCGCACTGCTGCAAAAACCGGTCATATCCTATCTTCCCTCGAAAAACAGAGAGTTCCTGCTCCCCCTGCCCGGCTCTCATCAACTTCGAGACCTTGATCATCTAAGTCCCCGGCATCTTCAAGCCTTCTCCCTTAAACTTGAATCTGACGGTATGAATTTTGCTGGTATTGAACAACTGATAAGGGGATTTAAAAAGTGAAAAAAGCCGCAATCATCGGATGTGGAAGTATTGCCGGTTTTCTAGATGCTCCGGGACAGGACTCCATACTAACCCATGCCCATGCCTATATGAAACATGATGATACCAAGCTCATAGCCGTCTGCGACCCTTCATTGAAACAGAGAGAAAGCTTTGTGCGAAGATGGGGAAAAGAGCTCCGCCATTACGACTGCGTCCGCGAGATGCTTTTGCATGAAAAGGTTGATATTGTCTCCATATGTTCGCCTACTGCTTTTCATTTTGAAGCCCTGCAGGAACTCCTCAAAAATGAGCAGGTTCAGGCTATACTCTGCGAAAAACCCTTCGTTCGGGATCAAGAAGAGTTTGACAGAGTTCTTCCTCTTTTAAGGGCAACAGATAAAAGGCTCTCTATTAATTTTTTACGCCGTTATGACCCGAGCCATCAAAGGCTTAAAAAATTAATTCGGAGCAGAGAACTTGGGGAACTCCTGCACTTCAGCGGGAGCTTTAGCAAAGGGCTCTACCATAACGGTTCGCATATGCTCGAGCTCATTGAACACCTTTGCGGCAAACTCCGCCGTATCCAGGTCAACCGTTCTACACACAGAGATGATGACCTGTACGGGACCTTCTATCTGGAAACCTCATCAACACGGGGTGTCCTCCAAAACGAGAGCGGCGAGCACTACTCTCTTTTTGAACTGGAGATAGTGCTCTCCAAGGGCCGCATCAAAATTTTAGACTCCGGACATACCATAGAGATCGAGACCCTCCAGGATTCAAATCGATATCCCGGCTATTTCAGCCTGAAACTAAAAGAGATCCTCGAAGAGAGTATGCGCCACAACCTTCTTCATAGTCTGGACTATCTCCTTCACGGCTCAGACACAGCCTCTATCTTTCGAGAGCATCTTGAACTGAGCCAAAAGCTATTGGCCATAAAAGCGCATTTGTACGAAAAAAACATTTTGGAGTTTACATGAAACGACTAGCCATTAACGGAGGAGAAAAGCTACGCAAGGCTCCCTTTCCGGCTTATAATACGATAGGGGTCCAGGAAGAAGAGGCAGCCCTGCGCGTTCTGCGCTCAGGCAAACTCTCCAGCTATCTTGGGACATGGCATGATGACTTTTTTGGAGGGACTGAGGTCCAGGGCCTTGAACGTGCCTGGGAGAAGTTTTTCAATGTCAAACATGCGATATCCGTCAATTCTGCGACCTCGGGCTTATACGCTGCCGTAGGAGCTGCCGGTATCGGACCCGGAGATGAAGTCATCGTCTCCGCCTATACGATGAGCGCTTCGGCAACTGCCGCCTTGGTCTATGGTGCTATTCCCGTCTTTGCAGACATCGAAGAAGAGTATTACTGCTTAGATATCAACTCTATTAAATGTAAAATCACGCCTAAGACTAAGGCCATAATCGTCGTCGATATCTTCGGACAAGTCTACGACATTGAAGCCATCAATGCTCTGGCCGAGCAGCATGACCTGATAGTCATCGAAGATGCGGCGCAGGCTCCCGGTGCAATGCATAAGGAGAAGTTTGCCGGAACCCTTGGAGACATGGGGATATTCTCTCTTAACTATCATAAACATATCCATTCGGGGGAGGGAGGCGTCATTGTCACCGACGATGACACCCTGGCCGACAGACTGCGTCTTATACGCAACCACGCCGAAGCCGTCCTCTCTGCGCGCGGTATTAAAGACAGGAGTGAGCTCGTCAATATGGTAGGTTTCAACTATCGGATGACGGAGATCGAAGCTGCCATCGCTCACGAGCAACTCAAAAAACTGCCGAGTCTGCTTTCAGAACGTATCGACAATACCCTCTATCTGAACGAGAGGCTCTCCGAGATTCCCTGTCTACGAGAGACTAGAACGCGTCCCGACAGCAAACACGTCTTTTACGTACATGCTCTTCAGTTTGACCCTGATATCGCCGGTATGCATCGCAATACCTTCATAGATGCTGTCAAAGCGGAACTGCCCAAAACGCTCTTGCGCGATGAGTCCGATGTCCTGCTGAGCTACGGTTATGTCAAACCCCTTTACCTTCAACCTCTCTATCAAGAGCGTATCGGCTTTGGAAAAGAGGGCTTCCCCTTCAACCAAAGCTCTGTCTCTTATCATCCGGGCCTCTGTCCCGTGACCGAAAAGATGCATAATGACCTTCTTGTCACCCATGAGTTCATGCGTCCGGGCATGCAGAGAACGGATATGGACGATGTCGTCTCGGCCTTTGAAAAAGTCTGGAAACACAGGGATGAACTGTTATGAAAGGGCTGCCGCAGCTCGAAGGAGAAAACATCTACCTCAGAGCCCTCTGCCTTGAAGACGCAAAAGGGAGTTATCCCCACTGGCTAAATGACCCCGAAGTGACGCGATACAGTTCCCACGGCGAGATAGAATATACTACAGAGATGGCCGAAGAGTATATTAAAATGGTAAGAGACTCTCCTACCCATCAGGTCTTTTCCATCATTGAAAAAGGGAGCGAAAGACATCTGGGAAATATTGCCCTGCAGGCTATCGACCGCAAGGCAAGAAATGCCGAGTTTGCCATCTTGATCGGAGAGCCTTCCGTCTACGGCAGGGGTCTGGGCGAAGAAGCGGGAAGAGTTCTGCTCAAGCATGGCTTTAGGACCTTGAACCTCCACCGTATCTATTGCGGCACCTCGTCAAAAAATATCGGCATGCAGAGGCTTGCCGTGAAATTGGGAATGCAAAAAGAGGGGGTTCGTCGTGACGGGCTATACAAAAACGGCAAATTTGCCGATATTATTGAATATGGAATACTAGAAAAGGAGGCCCTATGACTAAAAAAATAGAAAATATCTCCGTGGGTCAAGATGAAGATTATGGAAAGCCCCTGTATAAAGATCATTTAACCTATTGTACGCGATGTTGTATGCCGAGTTCGAATGAGGGTATGCAGTTTGACGAACTAGGTATCTGTCTCGCCTGCCGGGCTCAAGAGCAGAAGATGCGTATCAACTGGAAGCAGAGCGAAAAAGAGCTCCGCAGCGTTTTTGAAGAGTATAAAGAAAAAGCGGGCGATAATTACGACTGCATCGTACCTATCTCGGGTGGAAAAGACTCTGTCTTTCAACTCCATGTCCTGACCAAGGTCTATGGGATGAAACCGCTTGCGGTTACCTTTAATCACAACTGGTACTCCGAAACGGGTAAATACAACCTTGAAAATGCACTTGAAAAACTCGAGGTCGATCATATCATGTTCACCCCGAACAAGGCCTTGGTCAAAAAGCTCTTCGTAAAGTCATTCTACAAGATCGGTGACTCCTGCTGGCACTGTCACGCGGGTATCGGTGCCTTTCCTCTTCAGATCGCCGTTAAGTTCAATATCCCCCTTTTGATCTGGGGAGAATCCGTATGTGAGTCAAGCGGGCGTGCCGATTTCAAAGAGCATGTGACAAAATTCGACCGCGATTACTTCACAAAGGTCTCTGCAAAACTCTATCCAGAGCAGATGATCGATGATGAGATCACGCGAAAAGACCTCAAGCCCTTTGAACTCCCCTCATACGAGGAGGTAGAGAAGCTTGGCCTTGTCGGTCTACACCTGGGAGACTACCTCTTCTGGGATGATGAACGCCAGATGGAGTTCATCAAGAAGGAGTACGGCTGGAAAGAGGAGCGCCGTCCCGGTCACTACAAAGGCTTCAAGGGGAATGAGTGCAAGTTTGAAACTATGCATGACCATATGAAGTTTGTCAAACGCGGGTTTGGCCGGGGCACCGACCAGGCCAGTGCCGATGTCCGTGCCGGTCTTTTGACCCGCGAAGAGGGTTTTGAGGTTGCCAAAAAATACGACCAGCAGCGTCCCGTTTATCTTGATGAGTTCCTGGATATGGCGAACATCACGGAAGAAGAATACACAAACACCCTAAAAGCGATGCGTCAAGGCAAGTTCAGGGAGCATGAGTGAACGAACTTTACGCCCTTACCGCCACACAGCTGCGTGAAAAGCTTCTTTGCGAAGAGATAGCTCTGGAAGACATTGTAGAGAGTCTGCTCAAACGCATCAAAGAGATTGATCCCGATATCAGGGCCTGGGAGTTTCTTGACAGAGAGATTATTGATATCCAGATTAAAAAGAGCTCCGGCTTAGAGATGCTAAAGCATCCGCTTTTCGGTATTCCTATCGGTGTCAAGGACATCTATAACACCTTCGATATGCCGACACAAATGGGTTCGTCCATCTGGAAAGATTTTACCCCCGGAAATGATGCCAGAGTGGTCCACTATCTTCGCCGGAACGGTGCGCTTATCCTGGGCAAGACCGTCACGGCCGAGTTCGCTGTGCACTACCAGGACATCACGCATAACCCGCACGACCTGCGACGAAGTCCTGGAACCTCCTCCAGCGGTTCCGCTGCGGCGGTTGCCAGCGGTATGGTTCCCATAGCCTTGGGCTCACAGACAGCAGGTTCTATCGGCCGTCCGGCCTCTTATTGCGGCATCTACGGGTTCAAGCCATCCTTCGGCGTACTGCCGCGTATCGGTGTCCTAAAGACAACGGACTCCCTGGATACCCTCGGTTTTTTTACCCGCAGCGTAGAGGATCTTGGCCTAGCCTTTGATGCCTGCCGCGTAAGCGGCGAAAACTACGAGTTCGTTCACCGATACATCGACAATTTTCAAAATGACCCGGACAGAATATACAGGGTCGCCGTTGTCCGCCACCCGAAATACGATCTGGCTTCACCCACAGCCCTAGATGCCTTTGAAAAATGGACGGACCGGCTCAAAGACCAGCATATAGAGCTTGTCTATACAGAGCTTCCCGACTATGTCAATGAAATTTATGCACTCCATCAGCTTATCTACGACAAGGCCTTAGCCTATTATTTCAAGGATGAGTATGCTGAGCACTCCCTAATGAGTCCCATCTTTTATGAGATCATCAAGGAGGGCCAAAAAATCTCGACGGAGGCCTACAGGGATGCCCTGGAAAAACAGAGTCAGCTTAGTTCCAGGTTCAACAGATGGATGCACTCTTATGATGTTCTACTGACTCTGGGTACCGCTGGCGAGGCACCTCTGGGCTTAACGACCCCGGACACTCCCGACTCCAATCTGATTTGGACATTTTTAGGTCTTCCCACTATAATGATGCCTGTTTTAAAAGGTGAGAACAACCTGCCCATAGGGGCATTGGCCATTAGCAAAAAATATCAAGACCCTCTACTGCTTGAGTTCGTAAAAAAGCTGAAAAATTTATCACTGATATCAGATGCCGATATCGCATTCACAAAGGAATAACTCTATGTCACTCTATGAAAATAACATCCAGGCCCTGCTCCCCATTAACCCGCTTTTGGCCTCCAGGATTTTTGCCGTAACGGAGAACAAGCAGTTTGAGGTCTTTCAGGGGAAGGACAGCGTTGACATCAACCTGCTTGACCTGAGCAACCAGCTCTTTATGTACGCGAACCCGGTCAACGATATTATTGCGCTCTCTGAGCATAAAAAAGATCAGGAGCGCTACCCCTATCGTTATTTCTTCGGTATTGCGAACGGAATCTATCTTAAGATGGCACTCAAAGCGCCTGCTCTGAAAAGAGTCCTGCTGGTCGAACCCAACATCGAACTGCTCTATATCGTGTTTAACCTGATCGATTTTTCTGAAGAGATAAGAACGAAAAAGCTTATTATAGAGTCTGCCGATGAGCTTGATTTCACCGTCGCGTTTAACTATCTGAATGATGATGAGGGAAAACTCTTTGCCAAACTCTTCGACCTGGAGACGGCCTCAAACTATTACGACACTGCTTATGCAGACGAGTATGCCAAAGTCATCTCAAAAATGACCCAGGCTCTGTCTCATGTCATCATGGGACACGGCAACAGTGCAATTGACTCACTCATGGGGATTGAACACCATTTCGTCAATCTACCCCAGATGATAGAGGGGCCCAAGTTCGCCAAACTCATAGGGAAACATATGGGGGAGACGGCCATTGTCGTCTCCACCGGTCCCTG
>CAXGZT010000147.1:0-6293 GCA_964014335.1 uncultured Campylobacterales bacterium
GGGTACGGTTGTCGTTTTGCAGAACGGATATGAATTGGTGATGTATTATATGGCTATGTTAATGGTATTGATAACGAAGGGGGGAGGGCGTTTAAGTCTGGACTTTTTAATTTTTAAAAAAGCATAAGGAAGCGGGCAAGAACGACGCGTAATGGCGGAAAGAGCAGGAGTGTGAGTTCTCTTTCACAGGCTCATAGATATCAGAAACTTGCTTTCATTATCCTGGCTTGTAACGGAGATATTTCCCTTTAACTGCTGGGTTAAAATTGTTTTTGCAAGGTAGAGACCCAAGCCTTTCCCGTTTCTCTCTGTTTTCGTTGTGAAATAGGGCTCAAAGATATATTCAATAACATCTTTGGGAACACCTCCCGCATTGTCTTCTATCAAAATATTTGTTTGGTCATTTTGTAAAAACGAGCTTATCTTGATTTTTGGGTTTTCTACCTTATTACGTATATGTGCTTCTTTTGCATTGATAAGAATATTGGTAAGGACTTGGACTAAAAGATTTTGTATGTAAAAGACAGGCTTGAGGGCATCTAGGTTCAGAAGCAGTGAAATATGTTCATGCTCTATGCTCTCTCGGGTTAATCTTAACGCTTCAGAAACGGCTTCGTTAGGATTGCTTAGAGTTGGAGCAAGGTCTGATTTGAAAAACTTCCTGAAGGTGGTTATCATCTGCGAGAGTTCGTTCGTATGGCCTATTATGTCGGCTAGAGACTCTTCAAGCGTAGCATCGTCCAAAATATCCAACTCTTTTTGTGTCTGTACTGTACCGATGATAGCATTGATGACGCCTAGGGGTTGCCGCCATTGGTGAGCAAGCATTCCGATTATCTCTTCCATGGCATCAAAACGTGAATGCTGCATGATCAAGGCATCCTTTTCCTGACTCTGCAAGATAGTGTTCAAACGTGCGATGAGCTCGACCTGATTGATGGGTTTGCGTATAAAGTCAACGGCACCCAGATCAAAGCTTTTCTTCAGTGTCTCGTCATCATCCGTGGCGGTCACCATGATAATGGGGATATTATGATATTTGTCATTGGACAAGATCGCTTCGGTAGCTTCAAGACCGTCAATCTCAGGCATCATGACGTCCATTAAAATGGCATCGATCTTTTCTGACTCTAATATCTCATATGCTTTTAGAGCGCTCGAAGCAGTATATATGTTTTGAAAACCTTTTTCTTCCAAGATAGCCTGTATAAGCAGTATGTTGGTAGTATTGTCATCCACAATCAAGATGTTTTTATCGCATATGGAAAGGTATGAAGGCATAAAGTGTCCTCGGATAAGATTGGATCTTTTTCATAGACCTTCCTGCGGGTAATAGCTTATGTAAAGAGTCTGTATTTATATTAGCGACAGGAGCTTTAAAGATCAGTAAAACGTGATGTTTTGTTATCGATGTTTATACATGGTACATTCACCCGCATTCGTCGGCGGGTTGTCTCTTAGGTAGGTCAGGTCCTCTTTCGTCTGTTCCAAAACACGTTTTTGCTGAAGAAGAGGCAACATCTTCTCATTTTTTGTTGTCATGTCCATATTCAGATCCATAACATAGGACTCGACCTCTTTGTCCAGGTCATTTAGTGCCATCTGTATATATTCCAATGATTTCATCTCTCTCCTTAAAAGAGGGTCGGCTCCAAGGCTTTAAGTCTAAAGCTTTTTCGGTGCAGGGAACAATAGCCATGTCTCTTTATCGCTTCCACATGTGCTTTGGTCCCGTAGCCCTTGTGCCCCTCAAATCCATAATCCGGAAATTTTTCGGCTAATTTTACCATCTCTCTGTCTCGAGTTACTTTAGCTAAAATAGATGCCGCAGAAACTTCAGGAATCTTTGTGTCTGCCTTGACCATAGTGCGCAGCCCGCTTACGCCGAAAGCGGAGTTTCCGTCAAATAAAAAATCATCACTGCGAAGGTTTTGCATAATGCTTTGCAAGCCTTCTGCCAGACATCCGGAGATACCCTTATCATCAATCTCCATGGCCGAGAACTCTACGATATGATAATCGGAATGCTCAATTATAATGGGAAAAAGAGTTTCACGTTTTTTTTCACTCAGCACTTTTGAGTCATTTAATTCGGGTATCTCTTTATGTAAAATGACTCCGGCCATGACAAGAGAGCCGGCTATAGGCCCCCTTCCCGCTTCGTCAATACCGCATAAACTCATAAGTCGTCCTTTTGTCGTTTAATCTTGCAAGTCAGTTTAGTGCCCTTTTAACGAAGTACTCAAGAAGAGTGGATAAAAAGAGGGATAAGGCAAACATCATCTTTTTACGGGACTTTTAATGCTGGTATTTTAGTGGGATTAAAGTTATAAACGGCTTGGGCAGTCCTATCGGCATGCCTACGGTTATCGGAACGGGCCTTGTCTCTCTTCGCTCTCTCAGAGGTTTGACTTATAAGCAGTTTTTCCCTATAGTTAGGAGAAAAGAATCATGTTAAAAGAGTGCAAACAATTACTTTTGGATAAAAACATCAATCCCGTCTCTAGTATTGAATACGATATCAATGGGGAAATTCATACGCTGACCCTGGAATGGATCATCTCCGCTTATATGCAAACGCACAAGAGAGAGCTGTTTTTTGAGCTTTTTAAAAAAGCATTGCAAGGGAGCGACAAGGATATAGAGACCTTTTTTCAACAGATGGGACAGCTTGTATTGATGAGTTCACTTTCTGAAAATGAGGTTTCTTTAAAAGAGGGATCGGAGGTAAAATGAGAAGTGTCAACATTGAGTATAGAGGGGTAGATAATGTCTAAAAACAGAAGAAGTCTTATGCGTTTAACGGTTTTGTTTTTAGCACTGGCCCTGCTCAGCGGATGTAGCAGAAGCCTTAGTGACGAAGAGCTGCGCGCTGCACGGACAGCTTTTGGCAAGGGTGCGATGATTATTGATGTGCGCTCGAAGAAGGAGTATGAGTCAAGGCATATAGAGGGTGCTGTCAACATCCCTATCGACCTGCTTGACAAGATGTACAGGGGTATCCCAAAAGATAGAGAACTGATAGTCTACTGCCGCACGGGTAGTCGAAGTGCAGTGGCCGCACATCTGCTGAGAGAGCAGGGATGGAAAGTTTATGATGTCGTCAATCAAGATGAGTGGGAAAGAGAACTGAAAGAAGCCAAGGGCAATTAAAAGCTACCTCCTGTGAAACGAATGCATAAAATGGTAGATTGTCTGCCCAAGGCTGATGCCGTGGCGCAGTTCAAGTACATGCAGTTCCATCGACAGTTTTTCAAGGTTGTCGATCTTCAGGCTCATGGAGTCAAGGGCACCCTTGGACGAGACAGTTCTAAGCAGGCGTGTTACCTCCTCTCCGAAACGGACCCCGACAGAAGACTTGATCTGATTGAGGGCTTTTGCAACTTTTCTTAACTCATTCATCTCAAAGTTCATATAGGCTCTCATCTCAATCTCCTTTATGCTTAATAAATAATATTAACACAGCAATTGTTTAAAACTCAAATGAAAATTCAGTTATATTATATTTTAAAGGAAAGAGATGAGTTTTGACGAAGAGTGTTATGAACTTTTAAAAAAGGTCCCAAAAGGCAAGGTGACCACCTATAAAGAGATTGCCAAGGCCCTAAATACAAGAGCATATAGAGCGGTAGGGAATGCCATGAGCAGAAACCCGAACCTCATAAAAGTTCCTTGTCACCGCGTAGTCAAGGCGGATGGAAGTCTTGGCGGATATGCTGGCGGGACTGAGAAAAAGATCCTGCTTTTGGAAGAAGAGGGCGTAGAGGTCAAAAAGGGGAAAATAGTTGACTTTAAGGCTATTCTTCATCACTTCTCGTGAGGGTCATCTCATATAACCACTGCTGAAGGGGCAACAGCTCTTCGTAAATATTAAAACATCTGTCTATAAGTCTCGAGGAAAAGTAGGTTTCGTCCGGAGCAAATTTCTTGTTCACAACCATTCCGTTGAGCAGGGCAAGTTCGGGATAGGGGTAGCTCTTGTCAAAGCCTCGGGGGAGACGTTTATAAGATGGCTCGATTACCTTATAGCCTTTTCTCCTGCACTCTTGTAAAATAGCATAAAGTCTATCGGCATTATCCAGGTCGAGTATATATTTTCTGTAGGTGGAAAGCAAGAAGGTGTCAAACCTTCGGATACCTGCACCAATCACATACTCTTCAGGCGTGACGCGAGTATAAAAATTCGAAGACTGGGTGCGCTTTCCGCTTCCTTGCCAAAATACAACACCGGTATGTGTCTTCAGAGGGGTCTTGTCTTTTGCAAAGCGGGTGTCTCTATAGATTCTGTACATGGAACCATTAATCTTTGGTATGGCATTGATCGTGGGGACAAGAGCCTGAATATGTTCACCCATCTCTTTGACAAAGGCACGGTTAGCCTCCAAGATATGTTCTGTATAGATATGTTTCCTGTCTTCAAACCACTCTTTGGTATTATTGGAGCGCAGCTCTTTTAGAAAACTCAAGCTTTTTTTTGAAAAGCCGTTAAAACAAGATGTGTCCGTTTGGGGTGTAACTGTCTTTTTAGTCGAGGGCATCTATCTAACCTGTTAAATTGATTTTCGAAGTATACATCAGAGGCCTATAATATTAAATTAATTAAGAGTGTGATATAAAATAACTATATGTAACATACTTAGGATTGAATATGAAATTGTTTGTACGCCTGTTGTGGATGGCTGTTATGAGTTCTGCATTTGTATTCGGAGCCGAACCGGCCCTGATTACGGGGGCAAAAGAGAGTGATCTTGATCGCGTCAAGAGTGCCCTGGCTAAAGGGGAGGATATTAATGTTGCAGGAGCAGGCGGTGCTCGTGCCTTGATGTGGGCCGCGAAAAATAATCAGCTGGATATGGTGGATTTTCTGCTTAGCAAAGGAGCGGATGTAAACGCCAAAGATGATGCCGGATACAGTGCCTTGATCTATGCCAGTAATGAGGGCAATGTCAAGGTCGCGGTCAGTCTGATCGAGCATAAGGCCGATGTCAGTGTACGCACCAAAAATGAAAACACGGCTCTGATCATTGCTGTTCAGAACGGACAGTTGAATGTGGTACGGCTACTTATCGATAAGGGTGCAGACGTCGATATGCGAGACGGAGGCGGTTATACGCCCTTAATGTTTGCGGCTCAGGAACAAAACAGTAATGAGTATAAAATTGCCGAGTATCTCATCAGGCACGGAGCAGATGTAAACGCCAAAGATGAGGAGGGGTATACGGTCTTGATGGCAGCAGCGGAGATGGGACACCCCGAGATCGTTAGACTGCTTCTAAAAAATGGTGCAGACAAAAATGCCAAAGACGAAGAGGGCGGTTCAGCCTTGGATTACGCCGAGGCTGAAGAGCATATGCAAGTTGTAAAGCTGCTTCGGTAAACTGACCATATCGGCTTATCTCTCCATATCCTTGCTCATGTAAGCCAGGACAAGGGCGACGAGAATAAGCGCGCCAAACATAATAAGCCAGATAGTAAAATCTGTCTGCCCTCCTGCCGCAGGAAGAGTGGACGGGTCTTGTAGAGGTTCCATCTTTACTCTTTAATATAGGAACAGCAGTAGTCGGTCACACTCTTGACATTGACTTGAAACTTTGAATTCGCCGGGACCTCAAAAGTCTCGCCGCCTTTGATACTCATAAAGCTGTCATTGCCGGGAAGTTTGACGTCGAGTTCACCGGCGGTGATATCCATAACCTCATACTCTGCTGTGCCAAACTCATATTCACCCGGCATCATAATGCCTAAGGTCTTGATTGAACCGTCTGGAAAGGTTAGGGTACGGCTTGTCACTTTACCGTCAAAATAGAAGTTTGCCTCTTTTGTTACTGTAACGTTTGTAAATTCTGCCATAATATATCCTGTATTAATTTTTACGGGATTTTATCATAAAAGTGGTTGCATGAAAATTTTTATTACTTTAGTGCTTTTTTTCGCCTTGTCTGAGGCGAAAGAACCTTTTAGTTTCGAAGAACTGTACGGAACATGGAGCTTGGAGCCCATACGAGGGAACTCCTATGCTGTTTTTGGAGAAGTCAGGGCTAAGAAGAAGGGGGAGGGACTCACCCTGCAGTTTTTACGAAACGGGAGGGTCTATGTGAAGGGTAGGGATATCTTTTATTTTTATAATATAGAGTATGGGCAACTCGCTATCAGCAAACATAAGAATCAAAAGAACAATTTTTTTGTGCCTGCAAACCACAATATAGACAGGTTCTATAAGGAGTGGAGCTTTCAGGGCTGCCCTATTGTGAAGTATTCTCAAAAGGGCCTCGGGGGGACTTATGATAATAGAG
>CAXGZT010000148.1:0-6279 GCA_964014335.1 uncultured Campylobacterales bacterium
TATTTGATAATGCAAATTTAAAGTATGTTGACTTTTCCGGAGTCCGCAACAGGCCGAGCAGCTTTGAAGATGTCTTTTTTGCGGGCTCGGAACTGACGAACGCGAGGTTTGAAAAGGTAAAAGGGATAAAAGCAGTCCATTTTTATGGAGCAAAAAACATTGAGAAAGCCATTTTCGACGATATCCATAAAAAAATACCCGCTATGGTAAACAAAATAGCGGAAGACGATTTTATAAGCTATGTTTTAAACTCCGAGTTGACTAAAGGCAAAAAAGACACCCTGCTTCAAACAATCGACGGGCTAAGAAAACGATATGACTATTTTGTAAATGCTCTTATCACCTATGCACTCTTCAACAGGCCAGATGCTGAAGTTGCTGTGTCTGCCGCCTATATGACAGCTTCCGACAAAACAGTACCATCAATGACCGCTTATATAGACAGACTTATTTCGCAATTGAATAAGGAGTCAGAAAAAGACCCCCAGACAGGGGAGATTATAGATAGATTGACAAACCTCAAAGAAGGCATAAAAGCCAAAATATATAATATAGATGGGATCATCAAAGAGAAAGAGAGACTTGGCAGGCTTAACAGAGAATATCTAGATGCCCTGGAGAGAGGAGATGCCGAGATATTCATACGCGACAACTCCGATTTTTCTCATATTTTCAAAAAATATAAAACCTTGTAAGGCCGAAAAGCTCAACAATCGATTTATGCGTCCAACGATATAAAAGCAGATACCCCGTGGTTATCCCGAAATTTTCTCGCCCTTGTCTTCCGTAGGCTTTTTTTGCCCTGCCACATAGACATGCATGGTGAAAGAGGACTTGATCAGATTGGCATCGCGTTCAAAATGGATAGGAAAATTGACTCCAATGATATTGTCACTCTTGTTAACCCCGTCCAGAAAGTCGTAAAACCCCTGAGGCGACTGGATCAAAGAGGAGGTATTGACCTCATATACGCTAAACTCGCCGTCTTGTGAATGCATGGAGAGTTCAGAGAGGGTAAAACTCTCGAAATGAGGTGCATACATCTTCTTAAAACGCTCAGGGTTGAAGATTGTCTTATACGCCCCGATGATGTAGCGGTTATCCGACTGTAAGGCCTTTAGGTTTGAATGGACCCTGTCATACTCCGCTTGAATGACATCGACCTGATAGGATATCTTTTTTTCTTTCATTCGTGCAAGACGGTACTCTTTTCCGCTTGGGATCAAAAAGGCAAAGGCAAAGATGAATACGATGATTAAAAAGAGCAGAGCCAGGGCAAGTATATAAGTCATCTGTCTGCTGATATGTAAATTCACTGTACAGCTATCTCCCTGTCAAGGTAATTTTTAGAAACAAAACTATACCAGCCGTTTGGCATCGCATAATAGCTTGTATAAGAGCGATGAAAGATAGAGCGCAGGGGAGCTTGCAGTAAAAACTCGTACACCTCTTTACTCGGCGTCACACCGTATAAGACAAGCTCATCCTCTTTTAGAAGCGCTTGTGAAAGCGTTATCTTCTCCGGTACCAGATCAAAAAGGTTGTGAATGCTCTCTTTTAAAACGGTGTTTTCCGTATATATACCTTCAGCATGGCGTTTCTCCACTTTCACAAAAGCTATCTCTTCATGCATCGAGACGATGTTGCCGCGAAGTGTCTCGCCCTTGTTAGTAAGCTCTTCTATACTGCTCTCATACATCAAGGTCTTTACCTTTAAAAAGGAATACGAGAGAAACAACATCCCGATAGTGATGCTAAAAAAGAAGAGTAGAAGCTTAAACTCGGGACTGATCAGGCTTTTTTGACGAGGCTTGATGAAGCTATATTGCATATTTTGCCTCCGTCAATGCCATCTTGACTACCTCTTTGTCCAGATCGATCGTCCGTTTAAAGGCGGATACAAACAGCTCCTCTTCAATAAACTGTATCAGGTCCGGACCCGTTTCGGTAGCATCCGCGATATAGATCTCTTCGACAAACTGGTTATTATACCTTTCGTCACTGTAAAACTTCTGCAAAGAAGCTTGGATCAACTGAAAACGCTTGTAGTCATCAGAAAAACTTCCGACCTTGCTGTCGTACTTCGTCTTCGCCTCTTCCAGAGCGATCTCACTCTCCTCGACCGCTTCATCCAAAGACTCTTCAAAGTCTTCAATCTCATCCAGGTCATCCAGGTCATCCAAGTCCTGCAGGTCGTCCAGATCATCCAAGGCATCCAATTCGTCAAGGGCGTCTATATCATCAAGGTTGACAGAAAGGTCTTCACCCTCTTCAAAACCAAGTCCCAGACTCTCTTCAGCATTCTCATCGAAGCCGACGCTCATGGTTTCATCCTCAGCCGTGTCATGCGTCATATAATGCTGTGCAAACAAAAGTTTGCCCTCATTGAATATACTCAGACTGAGATAATCGTCTTGAATAAGTGCCAAGAGTGCTGTCTTTCCCTCCAGCTTATCTGCAAAAAAAGTCGAAAGGATAAAAAAGGGAGAAAAAATAAAGTCCAGGCCACTTTGTGAAAACCTTTTTTGCAGCTTATTAAGTTCCGGTTTCTCTGCGTAAGCCATCCATCTGTTCTCGTTGCACAGTGTCACGCATGAACCCATATCGGTGAAATTCTCTGCCTCATGCATGGAGCAGGTGGGAACTGCCCCTTGCGCCAAGGCATCATTCAGCACAGCGACATAGGAAAAAGGTGACTCATCCATATAGCTTTTGATGAAACTCTCGGCTTCAGGACTCAGGCTCGCATTAGAAATGTCAAACACTCTCGAGACCTCTTTTTCAAGCTTCTTACCCTTTCGAATCTGTACCCATATTTTCACGCTAGCGTGCTGAACAACAATCCCGATAAAAATCTGCTGATAAAGATCTTTAATCAGACGAGAAAGTTTCATTTTGCTCCTTAGCCAAAGGGTGGGCTGATTGATAGTTTTTCATCTTAAGCTGTGAGCTCAACCTCGTATAGATCTGAGTCGTCGCCATCGATGAGTGTCCCAATAGTTCACTAACATCGGCTATCCGTGCATTATTGTTTAACAAATGCGTTGCATACGAGTGTCTAAGCATATGTGGTGTGACGTGCAAGCCGATTTTCTTAAATAGTGATGTTAATTTATATCTTAAACTATTTTCGCTTAATTTAGCTCCATTTTTCTCAAAAAGAAATCTTCTTAACGGATTTTCGCGCTTATAGTTCTCAATTAACTCCTGAGTAGAAGAGATCAAGGGAAGCTGCCTCTGTTTCTTTCCCTTTCCTGTCACGCTGACCCACTCTTTCTCGATATCAATCAGCTCCAATGAACTCAGTTCGCTTATACGGAGCCCCAGGGTATAAAGCATGACTACGATCAACTCTTCTTCTCTGTTGGCAAGGGCCAGGGCCTCTTTGATGTGCTCGTAGGATATGGGCTTGGGAAGGGTCTTGGCAACCTTGATAGGAGCGTCTCCCCTGAGTACAAAGTCCTCTCCCCTCTCCTGCATAAACTTCACGAAAGATCGAATGGCACTCAGTTTTTTAGAGATGGTTTTAGCATTTAAGGAAGAAATCTCCAGCCTGTAAGGGTTCAGGTTCAGTATCTTATCTTCAATACGGATATACCTGAACGCCTCGTCAAGCGCTGTCGCATAGGTCTTGACGGTCAGGTCGGAATAACCTCGGATATCGCTCAGGTAGTCCAAAAAAGGAAGCTTATAGGACTTTAGCAAGGCGTTCATGAAGTTTTACAAACTTTTCATAATTTTTTCGGGACTCTTCGACCAGCGCTTTATCAATCAAGATCGTCGGCTGCATCTTCTCATGCTTTTCAATCATAATCTCGCACATCATCTTCATGCGTCTCTGCTCGTAAAGCGATATCTTTTCTTGATCGGCATAGGCACGTATGCTGCTGAGATATTTTTCGGCCTCGATGTTGTAGTTTACATACCGAAGGGCATATTTGCTGTGCACCATTACCGAGCGCGCCATACGGTTATACGGTTCCATCTCATAAGCCTCGCTCGAAAGGAGGTAGGCCTTGTCGTAATTCCCAAGAGAGTAGTAAAACTTTGCTTCGAGAGATTTTTGATAAGAGGGGTTGAAGGCAAAATAGACTCCCATAAGCAGGAGAAGGAGAAGGGTGATTATACTCCAGTTTTTATAGCGTTTAATCGATTTTGCCATCTATCCCTCCTCTTAAACGATGCTCTTTTCCATCAGTTTATCATGAATAAACTTTTTGGCATCTTCACTCTGCATATCTGTGACCCTAAAGGGCTCCGAGCAATAAAACTCGATATGGCAAAACGGCTTGGGAACGATGAACTTGTCCCAAGAGCCTAATTGCCAGTATTTGCTGGGCACGCAGTTTTGCAGGACGATAGGACAGTCAAGCTTCTGAGCGACGACGACTATCCCGTCACTAACCGAGAAGCGCGGCCCTCTGGGCCCGTCCGGCGTAATCCCCAGGTCATATCCCTCACGGACTTTTTTAATGGCTTGCATCAGAACACGTGCGCCCCCTTTTCGCGTTGAACCGCGGATCGTATCCAGACCGAAATAGCCTACAGTCTTTGCGATGAGTTCACCGTCAAAATGCTCAGATATCATGATAACGGCATGAGGGTCTTTCCGCCATTTTCTATAAGAGAAGGGCTGCATTAAAAGGTCACCGTGCCAAGTCCCGATAATACAGCGCTCATGGGGAAGATTGTCGGGAAAATGAAAGGTTTTTTTGGAGGTCAGATAGATAAGGCGCATAAGCAAAGCGCCTATAAAAGGCAAAACCACAGAAGCAATGCGGCGCGAAAGCTTCTTAAGCAATGATCTCACCGACTTGCGACATGCGTCCCGTTTTCGTTATTTTCACCTTGGCAAATGTACCTAAAAGGCTTTCGTCTGCCAAGACTTTTATCATGATGTTATTGTCGCTACGTCCGGCGATATATCCGCCTTCGCGCGTCTCTTCGAACATCACTTCAAAGACCTTGCCCAGATACGAGGCCGTGACCTCGTCGGTGATACTGTTTTGAAAGCCTTGGAGATAGGCCAGGCGTTCAGAACCCAGCTCCTCGTCTACCAGATTGGTCATCTCCGCCGCCTCGGTCAGAGGACGGGGCGAGTATTTGAAAGAAAAGACCTGATCAAACCTGACCCGTCTCATCACGTCAATGGTCTCTTCGAAATCGGCATCGCTTTCGCCCGGAAAAGCGACAATGATATCTGTCGAGATGCTCACATCGGGTACCATCTCACGAAGTTTTGCCGCACGGTTTAAAAACCACTCTTTGCTGTAACCGCGCTTCATCATCTTCAATATCTCGCTTGAACCGCTTTGCAAAGGCATATGCATGGACTTGCAGATCTTAGGGTTTTTTGCGAACTCCTCCAGAAACTCATCATCCATGTGGAAGGGATGAGGAGAGGTAAAACGGATGCGCTTGACCTTATCGATCTTTGAGATACGGCGAAGAAGTTCTGTAAAATTAACTTTCTCATGCTCCCCCGAAAAACGGCGGCCGTAATTGTTAACGTTTTGTCCCAGCAGGAAGACTTCCTGGGCACCTGCTTGACTCGCTTTTTCGCACTCTTTTAAAATAAGTTCCGTTGGGATAGAGATCTCGTCCCCGCGTGTCTTGGGAACGATACAAAATGTACAGGCCTTGTCGCAGCCTATAGAGATATTGACATAAGCCTTATGCTTGGATCCTCGAAACTCCGAAAAGGCGAACTGACTCTCATCATAATCGATATCGATCTCGACAGCCTTAGGCTTGTGAAGGACCTCCGTAATCTTGGAGACATTACGTGCACCCAGGACAAAGTCTACATAAGGCGCACGTTTGATGATATCTTTCCCGAGGTGAGAAGCTGTGCATCCGCACACGCCGATCTTCGCACCTGCTTTTTTCTTCTTGTTAAAGGCACCGAGTTCCGAAAAGAGTTTATGTACCGGACGTTCACGAACCGAACAGGTATTGATGACAATCAGGTCTGCATCCTGACTCTCAGTCGTCATCTCGTAGTTCTCTTTGTCTTGCAGTTCGGCGATCATATGTTCGGTATCGCGCTCATTCATGGCACACCCGAGTGTTTCAATAAATACTTTTTTGCTCATTAATTTTCTTTTTATTTCCAAATATAGCTTTTTATCTTCTAATGCGGTTTGCTGCGGCTGAACTTGCCCCCTGAGTCGAATCCGGTGTCAAGGCAGCTTAATCGTTTTTGTGAAAAATATCAGTTTTCAGCCGGCCACCTTTGCTCATTTGGTCTTGAACGGACAAGGGTTATAAAACATGTAC
>CAXGZT010000149.1:0-6213 GCA_964014335.1 uncultured Campylobacterales bacterium
CCCTCAGAAAAACAGGATATTTGGGGTTTCCCAGACGGCTAAGGCCATAATATTTAAAGCTGATCAAACTGCCTATTTTCGGCGGATAGGCCCTCTGCTCATCTGTAAACCCTGATCCGATCCTGATAAGCCTGCCCTTATACTCACACGCTATGGCGCCCATCTCTCCGCTGAACTTCCCCTTTCCTTCGATGATGGAGACAAGCCTGCACTCATCATCGCTAAAAGGCTTGTATTTCAAAGCAGAGCTCTTCCGGCCGGTGTAATAGCCCTGATAGGGATCGCGTACGACAACCCCTTCGCCTCCGCCCTGCACCACCTCGTCAAAGTAGCGTTTTAGTTCCTGTCGCTCTTCTATCTTGGTCTGCTTGACGACACGGATCCTCTCGGCCAAGTGTGTGCCTAAATAGGCTTCAAGGACATGCAGACGCTCAAAAAGATTCCCCTTTTGCTTCGGTACCTCGAACACATTATAGGTCAGTTCGCCCCAGCCCCTGTTCGGATCTTTGGTATTGACGATGGAGACGATATGTTCAAAATCGCCGCGTTTGCTCCAGAGCTCGCCGTCAAGGGCGAAAGGAGGAAAGCCTCGGGTGAACGATGCGGGAGGGGTGAAAAGCTTTCCGCCGCGGCTTATGAGCTTTGTACCGTCCCAAAAAGCCCGAACCCCGTCAAGCTTCTCGCTCATGACCCAGTCCGTGACATTAAGATCGTCTTTATAGTTTTTTAGCAGAAAAAGGCGGGGGGTTTCAGCGTATAAATAAAGAGAGAAAAATAAAAACAGCGGCACTATTCTCATTTTTCACCCCCGGCTGCGTAAAAACCGGCCGGAACCGGTTAAACGCTCAGCTCTTTTTTTATGGAGTCGAACTTCTTCTGACCGATCCCCTTGATATTCATGATCTCCTCGGTGTTTTCAAATTTGTGTTTTGAGCGATACTTAAGAATCTTCTGTGCCGTACTGTTTCCGATACCTTTTAAAGAGCTCAGCTCTTCCGCACTAGCCGTGTTTAAATTAACAGCGAAGAGCTGCATGCTCATTAAGACCCCTAAAACAAAAATAAAAAACTTACGTTCCATGACTACTCCTTATAATTATTGTGAAGGAGCAGTATATATTAAAGGGATAAAGAACAAAGCATCCATTTATGTTAAATATTATTTTTAAGCATTATTGTTTCTTTAAATAATTATTAACCATTGATCTTTTCTACATTCTCTAAACAATCAAAAAAAAATTGCAATATCAATTTTAAGGTTGATTGTTTTTGAGCCAAATGCAATAGTTAGCTCAAGAGAGGATTCTCAATTTACTTTAATATATGGTCTAATCTCTATGCTTTTACTAAGTCTACTTACTCAAGGCTTTCTTCTTTACGCGGAGTCTTGATGAACTCCAGAAAAAAAGCCAAAAATACGGATAGCATCAAACCGGTGATAAAAGCGACAATGACAATCAATTTCTTTTTTGGTTTCACCGGATATTCATTCAAAATAATCTCTCCTACAAGTCCCGAGTTTTTAAAGTTGTGTGGTTTTAGTGCCTGCAAAGCGAGTGATTCTAATTCATGTAGTTTTGCCAACTCGTCTTTTATTGTAATACGGATCTTTCGTTCCAACTGCTTGATAGTTTTATTTTCCAATCCCTTGATTGATGTTTGGATGTCGATGATTTGTATCTCTTGTTGCGATATCTTCTGTTCCAAAACACCACGTTCCATAACATTTAATGCCGTTAAAGAAGGGTTTTTTTCTTCGATTTTTCGGATATTTTTAGAAACGCTTTCTATCTGCTTTTGATTATTTTGCATACTCTTTTGTACCACTAGAAGTTTTTCTCTCAGCTTAGGAAGCGAAACCATTTTTGCATATACTAGCTCTTCTTTTAATCTCGTCAGTTCATTAGTCTCAACCCTATGTATACGCCGTTTGATCTCGTTTAACTCAGCTTCACTCCTTTCTTTGATCTCTTCAACAAGTTTAAGATGCTCAGTTTCAATCTCTTCAATTACCTTTTCAACTTCTTTGCTTGCCAATTCATTACTTTTACCCAATGCTTTGACTTCAAGAAATGCTTTGTTTTTTTTGAGTAAGGTAACCCCAGTCACTTTAGCATCGCGGCCTTTTACATTGTTCAGGATATCGACATACTCAACCTGCAGTCGCTTGGAGAGCTTATTCCCATCATCAAGCAAAGTCTCCTTGCCATCTTCTTTATATGTTCCAATCTCTATAAAAGCCCTTGCTTCATACCATGGCGTCATAATTAATGCATAAACCACTGCCAATGCAGTTATCACACCTGTAATGCCGATGACCATCAATTTACGTTTAATCAGTTTCTGCCATAATTCTCTCAAGTCTACAGTATCTTCTTCCATACAGGGCACTTGCATATTTTTCTGATTCATCTATTTCCTTTTTTAAGCTCATGAACTTTCCATGATTAATTCTCTTATCTTGTATAGTCTTTACTATCCAAATTACGCCTAATATTAATGCGCTCCGTTCCTGAACAAGACAACCTTGATCGTCTTCACCAAGATTACAAGATCAAGCCAAAGGTTCCAGTTTCGTGTATACCAGACATCCATCTCGACTCGTGAATGAAAATCCACGTCGCTTCGTCCGCTAACCTGCCACAGTCCGGTTATACCCGGCTTAACAGCCAAAACCATCTCCAGCTTTTCGCCTATCTTCTCTTCTTCGTTTAACATATAGGGTCTAGGTCCTATCAGACTCATCTCGCCTTTTAATACATTGATGATCTGAGGGAGTTCATCCAGAGAGGTCTTTCGTAAAATACGTCCGATCTTAGTAATACGCGGATCATCTTTATATTTGTGATATTTATCATAACAGACTATCTCTGCAGGATGCTCTTTCAAATAGGCCTCTAAAATCTCATCCCCATTTTCATACATCGTACGAAATTTATAGCAGATGAACCTTGCGCCCTTATGCCCCATTCGTTTCTGTTTAAAAAATATCCTTCCCTTTGGCTCCTCTTTTTTCATCAGAAGAATGATAATAGCAAAAAGAATTATCAAAAAAGGAAACAGGAAAGCTGACAACAACATATCCGATACTTTTTTGATCCAAACATTGGACTTTTTCAAAAGAGCATTTTCTAATACGATTAGATTCTTTCGCGCATTTGTCAATTCAATTATGTTGACATTCACAAAATTATAGGATTGCAGAAGGGGAACAAAAAGCACTTCTTTTTTTTCTTTCAAACTTACATCCAAACGTTCCTGGAGTTCGTCTGCTGAAATATTATGTGTGTCGATAAATATTGTCTGTGCATCCGTATGGTTTGAATGAACATAACCCAAATACGGATTTCCAAAAACCTCTTCTTTAATATACTGCTCGTTCCCAAAAATTTCGGCTTCTCTTTTCCAAAGCCCTAATCTAAAAAGAAATTTTTTTGCTATATTCTTCATAAGCGGAATAAAAAAACCCATAAGGATGAATGAGACAACTATAACAAATCGTGAATAATCTTCTACACTCTTCGTCAATGCCAAAATTGACAAAACTATCACTAAGGAGATTAATAGTGCCCTTAAGACAAGACGCGTTTCCTCCCAAAAATCATAACGGTGCTTATAGATCTTTTCACCAAAGAAAGCCACGAGGACAACTGCATAAACTATTACATTATTTGTATATATATACAGCTCTTTATGTACTGACGCCTTTATCCAATCTTCTAAAACTACCCGTAACCCGTAGGCCAAAGATATCGCAAGAAAGATGCTAAACACATCAATCCCAAGAAGAAACAACCTAGAAATACTATTTTTCATTACTCTCTTTTCATGCCTATAACAAAGTTAACTCAAATCAATATGATGTGAGCGACATTCATTGTATACTATTGTCTTTTAAAGTCATCCTCGACTCTAACAATATCATCTTCCCCGGTATATTCGCCAACTTGAGCTTCAATCAGTACAAGGTCGATTTTTCCAGGATTTTCAAGCCTATGCAGTTCCCCCATAGGAATATACGTACTTTCATTGGCTCTAACAATTTTTTCTTCATTTGCTACACGAACGGCTGCCGTGCCACTCACTACGATCCAGTGCTCATTTCTATGAAAATGCTTTTGAAGCGAAAGACGTTTGCCCGGCTTAACTACGATACGTTTTATTTTATATCCCGGCGTATCTTCTAGCACGGTATAGGTTCCCCAAGGTCTATGTGCCGTTAAATGGATTGTCGGTAGATGTGAACCTTGATCTT
This sequence comes from uncultured Campylobacterales bacterium, assembly GCA_964014335.1. Classification (GTDB taxonomy): domain Bacteria; phylum Campylobacterota; class Campylobacteria; order Campylobacterales; family Sulfurimonadaceae. The sequence goes on from CAXGZT010000149.1 coordinate 4,255, forward strand.
TGAGTTTCTGTACAACATTTTTAACTTTTTGAGAGCTTCCTTTTTTAGAAATTAAAAGTGCATCACCGCTATCTATTACAATCAGGTCTTCCACATCAACAGTTGCAACAACTCTTTCATTTCCAATGATAAGATTGTTTTTGCTATCGACTGCTAGCAGGTTCTCATTTTTCGTATTGCCGTTTTTGTCTTGCTCCAGCTCATCATACAGCGCATCAAAACTCCCCACATCTGACCAGCCTATATCACTCGGCACAACTTTGACCTTGTCAGACTTTTCCATCACGGCATAGTCAATACTATCTTCAGGGATGTTAAGCATATCTTCATATTTGATACGGATCATCCCGTCATCCACCGCATTTTCAAATGCTTTCTGGCAAGCATCAAAGATTTCCGGTGAATATTTCTGAAGTTCTTCTAAAAAAACTCCTGTTTTAAAACAGAACATACCACTGTTCCAGTAGTAGTTTTCAGCTTTTACGTACTTTGTCGCTGTTTCAATATCCGGTTTTTCATGGAATGCTTTGACATCTTCACCTTTAGCTTCAATATAACCAAAGCCTGTTTCAGGAAAATTTGGCTGAATCCCAAAGGTCACTAAGCAATCTTTTTCTGCCAGCTTTTTCGCTCTAGAAACTGCCTTTTCATACGCCACCTCATCTTTTATGAGATGATCACTCGGTGTAACCAAGACCATTTCATCTGCGTCCAGTGCCATGCATGCAAGAGCAATGGCAGGTGCAGTATTTCGGCCAATCGGCTCAAGTAGATATTTAGAGTTGTTACTCCTATCTTCAAGCTGATCTAATGCTAAAAAATACTGCTCAGCATTTGAAACGATAAACTGCTTATCGCAAAGCTTACTATTTCTTTCGACACTTAGCTGAAAAAGAGACTTCCTAGAAGGGGACTTATCTTCTGATGGAGACTGTTCTGTAGCATTAAAGAGTTTTACAAACTGTTTAGGCATCAACGTTCTGCTGATTGGCCAGAGCCTTGTACCGCTACCACCGCATAAAATAATATTATTCATCCTCTCTCCTCTTTAATATAATCTTTTGTATATCTATGGACATCGCCCGATTTCAGTAAGTTTTTTACACTAGTCCATATATAGTCACTATGTTGCTCGCTAGGTAAATCTAACTCATCCTTTAAAGTAATCCCATATGCAAGTACAACATAATGCGTACTGAACTCTGCATTAAAAACATTGTTATCGTAAAAGTGCTCATAAACACCATAAAAATCTGCATCATCCATAGACAGTTCTGAATTAAGTTCACTTTTACAGATACGCTGAAAGGCCTTACTCAAACTTTCATCTTTAAAGATACGCCCACCTGGTACAAACCAGTAACCTTTTGCCGGTTCATTGACCCTTCTTCCTAATAAAATTTCGTTATATCTGTTTTTAACAACAAGGTCAATCGAGATAAGAGGAGTATTTTTAACAACCTCTTCAAAAACTCGTTTATCTAGCATTATGCTTAAAAACTCTTAATTGTACAATCTGAATGCATAATAAAATAATAAACAGGCTGTTTGTTACCAAATATCTTTTCCATAATCTTTTAGGATCCTGAATAAACCTATAAAGCCATTCAAGTGAATAATCCTGCATCCATTTTGGAGCTCTGTCTTTTACGCCGGCATAGACTTCTAAGGCTCCGCCAAAACCTATCATGCAACTGTTGACTTTATTTTTGTGCTCAGCCATCCATTTTTCCTGCTTGGGACATCCCAATGCGACAAAAACAAAGTCTGGGTTTATATTATTTATTCTCTGAACAATATCTTCTTTTTCCTCCTTGGTAAGTTCTCTAAAAGGAGGTGAATACACATCAAGTTTCAAATGTGGAAACTCAAGCTTAGCCTTTGAAACTATCTGCGCTAATGTCTCTTCAGTTGCTGTCTCTTATACACATCTCCGAGCCCACGAGACCCACATTGATC